>CANQFO010000028.1 GCA_947599755.1 uncultured Bacilli bacterium | reverse complement strand
TCCAAAAAGTCCCTCCTTCTTCACCTTTGTACATACCGCCAATCACCGCCAACACCAACGCCAGCACCAACGCCAACTCCAACTCCAACATCGACATCAACACCAACGTCTACACCAACATCAATGCCAAAAGCAACAACAATTACAACTCCAAGGACAACGTCAACGACGGCAACGCCAACACCAACGCCGACACCAACGTCGACGCCAACGCCGACACCAACTCCAACACCAACACCAACGCCAGCACCAACGCCGACGCCAGTAGTTACTCCAACTACAGAAGTTCCGATGAATGAATATGAAGCAATACCTAATACTGGAATAAATAGAGATTCTAATATTGTAAAAGATTATATTGCACCAGGATTTATTGGTGCCGTAGCAGGAGTTTCTGGAGCTATTGCAGGAAACAAGTTTAAAAATCATAAAGAAGAGCAAAAAGAGAAAAATGAGGAGAAGGAGGAAAACGAGGAAATTATATGAAACAAAGATTCTTACCAATAGGAACAATTTTAATGCTTAAAGGTGGTACGAAAGAAGTCATGATTACTAGCTATTGTGTTTTTTCACAAGGAGCAGCAAAACAAAAAGATGGCGAGAAAAAAATGTATGAATATGGCGGTTGCCCATATCCAGAAGGAATACTAGATAGTAACATGGCTCTAGCATTTAACCATAATCAAATTGAAAAAATTGTTCACATGGGATATGAAAGTAAAAAACAAGAAGAATTATCGAAAAAACTTGATGAGCAATATGCAACAGTAAAAGAAAAATTTGAAAAAGGTGAATTAGTATAAGAAAAAGGCTCTAATTGTAGAGCCTTCTTCATTAGTTGGAGGTAAAATATGAATAATAACACCAAAAAAACAAATAAAAAGTTACAGTTTTTAATACCACTGATTATCTTCTTGATTAGTTTGTCTATTTGCTTTTACTATATATACACTAATTATATAAAAGTAGATTTAAGCAATGAAGTAAAAGAAATTATTAAAAACAACAAACAAGAAAAAGTTCCTAAGGACGAACAAGAACCAAAACAAGAAGAATATATAAACCAGTTACCAAATTATAGAAATCAATATAATAATCAATATATAATGGGAAAGATAACTATACCACAACTAAAAATAGATTCATTAATCACAAGAGCAAGTAATAATAGTTTTTATTTAGATCATAATTTATACAATGCGTATGATGTATTGGGAACTCCATTTTTTGATCATAGAAATATAAATTTAATATCAGATAAACAAATTAATATATATGGTCATAATACTCAAAATGAAAAGTATTATGATCAATTACCATTTACGAATTTAGAAGCATATACAGATAAATCAGTCTTTGATAATGCTAAAGATATTTATTTAGATATTGATGAAAAGGAAATACATTATAAAGTATTTTCAATTAAAATTGTCACAAATAATGATAACGAACATATGAAATTAATATTTTACAGTGATAATGATTATATAACACATATTAATAAATTACTTACGAATTCACTTTATCAAGATTCAATAAATATAGAACCAAATGATCGAATTTTGGTATTACAAGCATGTCATTATAATCCAATAGGATCATATCTTTTAGTAATTGGAAAAGAAGCAACAGGATAATAAGTTTAATTTCCAATTTAAAATCAACAAGTTCATAAGATTTAAAATAAAAGGTAATTAATTTTATCTTTTTTTATTAATTTTTATGCAATATGTAAATAAATGTAAAGTGAATTGACAATAAAAAGAAAAAATGCAATAATTAAATTAATAAAGGTAAAAATCCTTTAGAAAAAAAGAAACAAAACAAAATAAAAGGAGGAATAATAACTATGGCAACAATGCATGGTGATAATTTAGAGTTTAATTCAGAACAATTAGCAAAGCAAATTGAAATTTTAGAAGACGTAAGACAGACAATTGCAAATAGTAAAGAAAAATATGAGGAGTATATTAATCAAGAGTTAAGACCAAATTGGACAACAGAAGCAGGAATGCAAACAGCAGATCAATTAATTAACTTTTCAGAAACAGAAATTAAAAGTTTTATAGATTATTTAGATGGAAGAATTCAAAATTTAAGAAATGCTCGTGAAAATACAATTAGGATTAATAAAGCATAAGTAAGGAGGAATAGAATATGGATAATAGAAATGTTTCAACACAAGGAATAGAAGAAGGAATTAATTATTTAGAAAAAGAATTTATTGGAAATTTAGATGATAATGTAACAAGTATAATTGACTCTTATAGTAGTTTACAACAACAAGGTATTTTAAGTAGTCAAAATATTGATGATTTAACAATAGGAATTAAAAAAAGAATTACACAACTTCAAACAAATTTTACTGCATTAGCAGATAGATTAAAAAGAGGTATGGTAGAATCTTCTGAAACAATTGCAGCAAATAGAGCAGAGATTGAAAATCAAATGACTGAAGGTCTATAAGATAAGGACAATAGAGGAGAAAAATGCAAGAGACGACAAGAGAGCAAATTGATCAAGCAATCGATAAAATTAAAACTGCTCAATCTGAAATTAAAAGTATCAATATAATAAAATACTGCAATCAATTTGAAGAAACAATAGCTGATTTAAATAATTGTCTAAATACAGAACATGGAAAACAATTATCCAAAGAAGCAGATATTGCCTTAAATAGAGAATTGAGAACAAATATTAAACTTCTAGAAAATGATTTAAAAGTATTAGAAGGGGATATATCAATTTCAGTTAGCACAACAACAAAAGAGCAAATATATTAATATCATCAAAATAAAAATAGGCATGTTTAATAGTTCCTATTTTTATTTTAAAAAATGAAAAAAGCAAGGAGGATAGATATGAGCAATAATTCAATAAATGTTGAAGCAGCAAAAGATACAATAAAAAGAATAGAAAAAATTGCCAAAAACCTAAAAAATGAATTAAAAACAATTACTACTGCAAGTACTGAAATAGAATCTGCTGCTGATCAATTGATTAAATACAATGGAACAATGGTTGCAGGAAGTCGACAAGATGGAGTATGGATAGAAGGAGGGCCTAGAGAAGATTGGGCGATGGAAAGTACTGCATCAGCAGTAGAAGGATATTCTTGGCAAGAGTGGGTAATAACTGGTCAAAATTTTGCCAAAAACAATGCTGAAAAAGTAAAAGAAAAAGCACTCTCTACCAAAGAACAATTAGAAACAGTAGATAGTATTGTTAGTGAACTAAGAGCTACTATAGAAAAAATAGAAGTTGAACTTCAAAAAATTGAAGAACAATTAGATCAAGGAACAGCTCAACCAATTAGCTATGCTTCAAATGCACAAGTAGCTTCTAGTGCTTTTTCAATTGGAACTTTTTCTGCTAAATCAGCAAGTTCCTCAAAAGAGCAAAAGAATATCAAAGAAAATACATCAACAAAAGAAACAGAAAATAGTAAACAAACTAATCCATCTCAAAATTCATCAACGATAATACAAGAAAACACAAAGAATGAAAGCTCAAATTCATCAAATAATGTAGAAGAGAAAAAGGAAGATGAGAATCAATCAACAAATCCTACAGAAGAAAAAAAGGAAGAACAAAGTCAACCATCAAATCCAGGAACAACCAATAATCCAACCCCATCGACAAATCATACAAATTCCTCTTCATCACAAGGTTCAAAATCTCCTTCAAATTATAATGCTAACAACACAACTGAATCAAACGATTCAGAAATAATAGACCAACCTCAACAAGATCCAAATGATACACAAGACATAATAGAGGAAGAAGAACCAGTAGTACCAAAAGAAGATGAAGAAGAAGGAGGCTATGTAAAAATTCCAACATCACCAGATCCAATAAAACCATCTTCTAAAGGAAATAAAGTTATACCAATTGCAGCAGGATTAGCTGCAACCGCAGCAGTAGGAATAGGAGCTAAAGCCTATATGTCAAGAAAAGAAAATAATGATAATGATAATGATGAAGAATTTAGTTATGATGATCAATCAGGAGAAAATAACGGAATACAAACAGAAGAATGGAATGGAGACGACTCACTAGAATTAGAATTAAGTGAAGCGGAAAATGAATTAGAAGAAGATAATAACTACTATGATTCATCAGAAGATGAAGAATCTGCATAAAATAAACAGGAAATCTTAAGAAAAAATTGGCATTGAAATTTTGCCAATTTTTACTATAAATAAGAAGATAATAGTAATTAACAAGAATAAAAATAAATATTATAGTAGACAAGGATAAAACAAAATAATATAATAAAATCGTAGAGAAAAATCTCTAAAAATCATAAGAAAAGGAATAGAAATGGTGATGCTATGGAATATATAATAATTGGAATTATTTTACTAATTATATTATTAGCAATATTAAAAGCAAATAAAAAAGATGCTAAATTAGATTTTAATAAATTAGTAGAATTACTAGGGGGCAAAGAAAATATCATCAATACAGAAATTAATATGTCTAGATTTAAAGTAACATTAAAAGACGTTTCCAAAGCCAATAAAGAAGGAATTCAAAAATTAGGTGCAAAAGGAATTGTAGAAATCGATAATCAATTAAAAATTATTTTAGGATCAGAATCAAAACAATTAAAAAAATATATTGATGAATTAAAACAAAATTAGAAAAAAGTTGTAAAAACTTAAGCTTTATTACAATTTTTTCTTTCTAAAAACAAAAAAAGACAATTTTTTTCAATTTCCTAAATTTCGACATACTTCGACAATCTAGTTTCTTATAATAAAAAACAGGTGAAGTTTATGATAGACTATGAGAATCTACTATTGAATGGAATCTATCTCTTATTTCCAATAAGTCTTTATTTAATTTATACTGCATATATGAAAAACATGGATCTAAAAGAAAAAAGTATTTTTTTAGATTTAGCACTAATATCTTCTCTTTTTTTAATGATACGATATAATAAAACCAATACCCTACATTCAATTGTATTATATAACATTCCCTTATTATTAGCATATATTCAAGAAAAAAGACTCTTATCCGTAATCATTTCAATATTACTGATAGTATATGATATAGAAGGATTAAATTTATCTATAGAAATATTAGGAGTAGAATATCTAAGTTATTTTATTCTATCATTAATGAATAAGAAAAAAGTAAATTATAAAAAAATTATGCTCAATGGATTTATCATGATAAAATTCTTTTTTACAGGAATAGTTTTTTATTTAAACATTGCTTCTAAAGAAATCAATATCAGTAATATGATTTATGTAATAGGAATTATGATAATGTTTATTATTTATAGTTATTTAATGACTTATTTCTTGGATAAAGGAAAAGAAATGGTAGATTTAAAAGTAACATTAAAAGAATTAGAAAAAGAAAAAAGATTAAGAATTTCAATTTCTAAATTAACTCATGAATTAAAAAATCCCATTGCTGTATGCAATGGATATTTAGAAATGTTAGATATAAAAGATCAGAAAAAAATAAAGAAGTATATTCCTATTATTAAAGCTGAAATTAATCGTTCCTTAGAAATTATTAATGATTTTTCTGATTTAGGAAAAATTAATAAATTAGAAAAAGAAGAAATGGATTTAGAAATGCTATTAGAAGAAACAAAAGAAATACTACAACCAATATATAAGAATAAAAGTGCAACAATTCAAATTGAAATGAAAGAAGAAATTTATATAGAAGCAGATTATAATCGGTTAAAACAAGTATTTGTAAATCTTTTAAAAAATGCTTTAGAAGCAAAAAAAGAAAAAGAACAATTAAAAGTAAAGGTCATCGTACAAAATCAAAAAAATAATGTAAAAATAAAAATTATGGATAATGGTATTGGAATGACCAAAGAAACATTAAAGCATCTATCAGAAATTTTTTATACAACTAAAAGAAATGGAAATGGTCTAGGAGTAGCATTTTCTAAAGAAGTAATAGAAGCTCATGGAGGAACAATTTATTATAATTCAGCTCCAAATAAAGGAACAACCATCGTAATTACCTTACCAAAAAATCAAATCAATGCCCAAAGAAAAAAGTCCTAGGACTTTTAATAATAAAAGGTATTCGTATTATAAGTAGAGTATGTATTAGGGAAATATGGAGCAGGATATGGCATTGGATAAACTGGACCACAACATGGACGACCTGGATTCAATTGATTGTTATTAGCAATTCCATATCCTAAAGCAGTCCCAGCAAGCCCACCAACAAGAAAAGGTGCTAAGAAAAAGCGCTCATCGTTATTGTATATAGGATAAGGTTGCGTAGAATTTCCATTTCGATAAAAAGGTCGATATGAACGAGATACCATATTACGAGGATACATCAAAATCCCTCCTTTATAGTAGTCTATGTCCAAAATAAAATAATGTTATAGAATTAAGAAAAGCTTTTTTAAATAAAGGTTAGAAATCAAAAAAAAGAGAAAAGAAAAAAATTAAAATAATGTACAATAAAATAGAGGTGAAAACATGGAACGTTTACAAAAAGTAATTGCTGAAAGTGGAATTACTTCACGAAGAAAAGCAGAAGAATTAATTACTTTAGGAAAAGTAAAAGTAAATGGAGAAATAATTAAAGAGCTAGGAACAAAAGTATCATCAAAAGATATCATTGAAGTAAATGGATGCCAAATTGAAAAAGAAGAAAAAGAGTATTATTTATTAAACAAACCAAGAGGAATACTATCTTCAACAACAGATGATAAAAATAGAAAAACAGTAACTGATCTAATTCCCACAAATGCAAGAATTTATCCAGTAGGAAGATTAGATTATGATACAACAGGAGTTTTAATTTTAACAAATGATGGAGAATTTGCGAATATTTTAATGCATCCAAAACATGAAATTGAAAAAGTTTATTTAGCAAAAATAAAGGGACAAATAACACTAGATGCGATAAAAAAATTAAAAGAAGGTATTGAAATAGAAAAAGGGATAATAGGAAAAGCAAGTAAAGTAAAATGCAAAAAAACAGATCCAAAAACAAATAATTCTCTAGTACAAATTACAATTCATGAAGGAAAAAATCATCAAGTAAAAAAAATGTTTGAAAAAATTGGATATGAAGTCTTAAAATTAAAAAGAGAAAAAGAAGGAATTTTTGATTTAAAAAATCTTTCATCTGGAGAATATAGAAAATTAACACCCAAAGAAATAAAAAAAATTTATAGTTTAGAAAAATAAAAATAAGCACCAAACAGTGCTTATTCTTCAATTTCAATTGCGGCAGTAGGACAAGACTCACTTGCCTCACGAACATCATTTTTCAAAGTATCATCAATTTTATTTTGTTTATCTTTTTTTACAGTAGATAACCCTTCATCATTAAATTCAAATACTTGATCACATATTGCAACACAAGCACCGCATCCAATGCAAGCATCCTGATTTACTTTTGCTTTCAAATAAAACCCTTCCTTTCAAACAATATTATATCGAATATTTAAGTTGACGTAAAGACGTATTTTGAACTTTTGTTTTTAAAGGATATATGATAAAATTAAATAAGATAAGTAGGTGATACCATGAGAAGCAGAATGGATCGATATAAAGAAATACAAAGTACTCAAACGAAAACAAGATCAGATAAAAATCAAGAATTATACCAAAGTGTTGGTACAAATAAACGATACACCAATTTTACAGATGTAACCAATGCCAATGCATATGATTTAAGTGATATTGGAAAAAGTACGAAAACTAGAGAAAATTATCAAAAAATGAAAGAGTACAATATGGTACCAATGCCTAAAGTAAAAAAAGAATTAGAAGATTTTAATAGCCTATATCAAGATCATGAAAATAAAATTTATGATATTAATAGTGTATTGCAAGAAGCAAGAAAAAATAGAGTTGAAAAAGACGCCTTAGAAGAAAGAAGAAAACTAAAAAATACCAATTATAATATTTTAGCAAATTTAAATCCAGAAGAATTAGAAAAATATCGGAAAGAAAAAAAAGAAAAAGTAATCAAACCAAACGATGAAGAAATTAGAGAATTGATTGATACGATTACTTCAAAAACCTTAGCCGGAGAAATTGATAAAGCAACAAGTATTGATCTATTAAGTGATTTAATGGCAACCAATGTAATGGATAAAGTAGAAAAACCACAACCAGAAGACAAAGAAGAATTAGAAGATGATCAATTAACTTTATCGAAAGAAATTTTAGACAAAGAGCAAATTGAAAAAATGCAACAATTAAAGGAAAAAGAAGAAAAAAGACCAGAAGCTCTAAAAGATGCAGATACGGAATTTTATACAAGAAGCATGGATTTATCGGACAAAGACTTTGATTTAGAAGATGAATTTAAAGAGAAAAAAATTCCGATAGGAATAAAAATTTTTTTAATCATCATAATCATTGCCATTGTTGCCGTATCAGCATATTTTATTTACCAAAAATTTTTCTAAGGAAAAGAAACAAAGACAAATCATACTTAAATGAAAAACAAGTTAATGATTGTCTTTTTAATATGGAACAAGATAAATTTCATCAAATGAAAAATTTAGTCAAAAAATTGTGAGAAAAATACCAGAAAAAATCAAAAATAAATGTTCATCATGCCTACTTTATGATATGATAGAATTAGAAAAGCTGTAGGATGTGGTAAAAAAATGAACATGAAATTCATGATAAATGATTATATCTTAATTTGGCACCTATTATTTGCATCATCAATTTCAGAATCCATTTACGAATTAAAACAAAAACTATGGATGAACTATAAAATAGAGTATAATAATGTATATAAAGATAAAAAACAAATTTTAAAAGAACTCAAAAATTTTATTCCAAATGATGATACTATATATAATTTTTTATTAGAGAGCAAAGAATATGAAAAAGTAAAAAAACAAACAGAAAAATATCGTATAGAAATAATGAATATATGGGATAAAAATAAAAAACAAATCGAAAAATCTTGGAATCAAATTATGAAAAAAGATTATATACCATGTACAATATTAGTAGTTCATGAAGATCTAAATATCATTGAGTTATCAGAAAATAATGAAGAAAATAAAATGATTATTTATGGAAAAAAAATCGATAGAAGAAATCCTTTAAAAACAATTTTACACATTCTCTTAACATTAGTAAAAAAAGAACTAGAAAATCTCCCTAGTGAACAAAGAGAAATAACCAATGCCATTATTGAATTAGCTATTTTAAATGAGTTTGCAACACAGTTATCAAATAAAAGTACATACCAAAAAGAAAGCTCAACATTAGAAAAGACAAAAAGAAAAATTTATCCATATTGGTTAATGTACTTAGGAATACCAAAAGAAAAAATGCAAGAATACATGGAGCGAGATAAAATATTTTTTAGTGCAAATGAATATGCCTATGAAAAAGAATTAAAAAAAATGGATTTAGAAGAATTTATTCAATTTTGTATAAGAAATCAAAAATATATAATGAAAAAAGAAATGATAGAAGTAATATAGTAAGGGGGAGTAAACATGGATGAAAAGATGCAAATCTTACTAGATAGAATAGGAATGGAAAAAGAAAAATATTCCTATTTTTTGGATGCACAAATCAAAAAAATCAAAATCAATACACAAAAAAAAACTTGGGAAATTTTTATCGAAAAAGAAAATTTACTACCCATAACAATTTATGAAGAATTAGAACAAAAAAAACAAGCCCTAGATCCAAAAGCCAATCAAATAGGATTTACATTTGAAATCAAACAAATCGATCTAGATCTTTATTTAACCTATTATCCTTATCTATTAAAACAACTAAAACAGAAATTAAAAGTATTAGAAATTTATGAAGACTGTCTAAAAAAAGAACAAGATTACCTAAATTTAGTTGTAGCAAACGAAATGGAAAAAGAAAGACTATCAGAATGCTTAGAAGAAATTAATCAATTTTATAAAAAAATAGGATATCCTTTTAACATAGAAATTACAATCAAACATCAAGAAAATATATTAGAAGAAATAAAAAAAGATTTAATTGCTATACCAAATTCTATATCAGAACAAAAAGAAAAGAAAGAAGAAAAAAGGACTACCATAGAAACCAAAGAAAAATCCTACAAAAGAGAAAAAAAAGATCCAAATAATGTAATAGGTAGATCAATAAAAGAAGACCCAATTAAAATCAAAACTCTTTTAGGTGAAGATAACAATATAGTAATAGAAGGATATATCTTTGGTACAGAATATTTTGAATCATCAAAAACAGATTTTAAAATTATTACCTTAAAAGTAACAGATGAATCAGATAGTATATATTGCAAAGTATTTGTAAGAGATGATGAAGAATATAAAAGACTATGTAAAGAACTAAAAGAAGGAAACTGGTATAAAATTAGAGGATATACAAAAAATGATCCCTTTTCAAAAGAATTAGTATTAAATGCTAGAGATATCATCAAAATAGAAAAGAAAAAAGAAGAAAAAAAAGATACAGCAGAAGAAAAAAGAGTAGAACTTCATTGCCATACAAAAATGAGTCAAATGGATGGATTAGCAGATGAAATTGATTTACTAAAACAAGCCATAGCCTGGGGACATAAAGCAATAGCAATCACAGATCACAATGGTGTTCAAGCCTTTCCTCATATCTTTAATTTTGTAACAGAATATAATAAAAATAGAAAAGAAAATACCCCACCTTTCAAAGCCATCTATGGTAGTGAATTAGTCTTAATCGATGATACAGTAAACATTGTAGTAAGACCAAACAAAGAAGTTTTACTAGATCAAACTTATGTAGTATTTGACTTTGAAACTACTGGTTTTAATGCTGGAGGTACAGATTCCATTATAGAAATTGGTGCGGTAAAAATCAAAAATGGAGAAATTTTAGAAAAATATGACGAATTAATCAATCCAGGAAGACCACTTCCTAAAAAAATTATAGAAGTAACGAATATTACAGATGAAATGTTAAAAGATAAAGACAATGAAGAAAATGCCATAAAAAGATTTATTGAGTGGTATGGAGATTGTCCAATGGTTGCTCATAACGCTAAATTTGATGTTTCCTTTCTAGAGATGGCTTATAAAAAATATCACTTAGGAACATTTCAAAATCCTGTAATTGATACATTAGAATTATCAAGAACAATGGATAATACTTATGCTAGACACTCTCTATCAGCCCTAGTAAAAAGATATGAAGTTCCTTGGGATGAATCAGCCCATCATAGAGGAGATTATGATGCTGAAGGAACAGCCCTAGTATTTCATAAAATGTTAAAAAAATTATCCAATCGTAATATAGAAACAATGGATCAATTAGATACTTTAGTTAGTAAAGATGAAATTCATAAATATGGACGAGCACATCATGTAAATATATTAGCAAAAAATAAAGAAGGATTAAAAAACTTATTTAAATTAGTTTCCTTAGCGAATACAACTTATTTATATAAAACTCCAAGAATACTAAGAAGTGAAATAGAAAAACATAGAGAAGGATTATTAATCGGTAGTGGTTGTTACGAAAGTGAAGTATTTACCGAAGGAAAAAGTAAAAGTGAAGATGAACTTTCTAATATCATTAGATTTTATGATTATGTAGAAGTTCAACCCCTAGAATGTTATAATCATCTAATTCAAACCGGAGACTTCGCAACAGAAGTAGAATTAGCAGCTCATATCGAAAAAATCATCAGAGTAACCCAAGAAGCAGGAAAAATCATTGTAGCAACAGGGGATGTTCACCATATTCAAAGAGAAGATAAAATTTATCGAGAAATTATTGTAAATCAAAAAGTTCCTGGTGGAGGAAGACATCCATTAGCAAGAAATAATATCAAAGAAATTCCCTCTAATCATTTCAGAACTACAGAAGAAATGTTACATGATTTTAATTTTTTAGATCCTAATCTAGCTTATCAAATAGTAGTAGAAAATACCAATAAAATTGCTGATATGATAGAAGTAATAGAAGTAATTATTGATACTGGAGGAATTCCTTTTTCTCCGCGAGTAAAAAGCGATGATGGAAAATCTTACCTAGATTGCCCAAGAGTAGTAACAGATTTAGTATACACAAAAGCAAAAGAGTGGTACGGAGAACCTTTACCACATTCAATTGAAGAACGTATTTCAATAGAATTATATGGAGATATTGTACTAAAAACCATTAAAGAACAAGCACAAAATATAAAAGAAGAAGAAATATTTAAACAACTTCATGAAGTAATTCTAAAAGGATTTGATGCAGTAAAAGAATTAATCAGAAATCATATAAAAAAGATGAATGAAGAATTATCAGAAGAAGAAATAGAACAAAAATTAAATCAATCTTTAGGAGGAATTATAGGAGGAGGATTTGATCCCATTTATTTAATTGCCCAAAGATTAGTAAAACATTCAAATGACGAAGGATATTTAGTTGGATCTCGTGGTTCCGTAGGATCAAGTTTTGTCGCAACATTAATGGGAATTACCGAAGTTAATCCACTTCCTGCCCATTATCGATGTGAGAAATGCCAATTCAGCCTTTTTGATGATGATCAAAATCAACCTTTAGGAGCCAAATATTCATCTGGATTTGATTTACCAGATAAAATATGCCCAAAATGCAAAATCAAAATGATCAAAGATGGACAAGATATGCCTTTTGCTACTTTCCTAGGATTTAATGCCGATAAAGTACCAGATATCGATTTAAATTTTTCAGATTTAAACCAAGCCAGTGCTCATGCCTATACAAAAGTATTATTTGGAGAAAATAATGTCTATCGTGCAGGAACAATTGGTACAGTAGCAGACAAAACTGCCTTTGGATTTGTTAGAGGATATCTAGAAGAACATCAAATTGATAATATGAGAACAGCAGAAATGGAACGACTAGCACTAGGATGTACAGGAGTAAAAAGAACAACAGGACAACATC
>CANQFO010000027.1 GCA_947599755.1 uncultured Bacilli bacterium | reverse complement strand
ATATTAAAGGTCTGTATATTTTGTGATAAATTAATTATATAACAGTTTTAAAATTTTGAGTGTTTTCTCTTTTTTTTTATATAATTTTATATTTTCCCACATCTAGTTTACTACATCATTATGAAGAAAATAATTGAAAGATTATTTTTTTTGTTTTATAATGATAATATAGGGAAAATAAAGAATAAATTGGAGGGGAAAAAATGAACACAGAAAATAAAGAAGAAGTAGTATATTTATACTTAGATGATATTATACCAAATAGATTCCAACCCCGAGAAATTTTTGATGATAAAGCCTTAAAAGAATTAGCAGTATCAATAAAAGAACACGGAGTAATCCATCCTATCATTGTACGAAGTGTAAACGGAAAATACGAAATTATAGCAGGTGAAAGAAGATATAAGGCATCAGCACTAGCAGGATTAACCAAAATACCTGCAATCATAAGAGATTTAGATGATAAAGAAAGCTCAAAAGTAGCTCTCTTAGAAAATCTTCAACGAAAAAATTTAAATCCTATAGAAGAAGCAAGAACCTATCAAAAAATTCTAGAATTAGATGAAATGACACAAGAAGAACTTGCAAAAACCATGGGAAAAAGCCAATCTGCTGTCGCAAACAAAATTAGACTATTAGGACTACCAGATGAAATTCAAGAAGCACTATTAAAAGAAAAAATATCCGAAAGACATGCAAGAACTTTATTAAATATACCAGATACCAAAAAACAAAAAGAAATGTTAAAAAAAGTCATTGCAAATAAGATGACAGTAAGAGCCTTAGAAGAAGAAATCAAAAGTTTATATCCAAAAGAAGAACAAGAACAAACTAGTCAAGAGGAAGAATCAACAGAAAATTCTGATAAAACAATCACAGCATCAACTAGAGATTTCGTAAATAATAACACTTTATTACCAACAGTAGATTTACCAGAAGAAACATCAAATTATGGAAAAGTAACCATAGCACCACCAGAAGGAGAAGAAATGCCAGAAATAACACCAAAATTTATTAATTATGGAGAAATTGACGATGACGAAGATGATGACGATGAAGGAAATGAAACATTTGATTTGAATCCACCAAGCACTTCAATAGACGTAAAACAAATAAAAGAAAATTCCAAAGATATCAATAATCCAGAAAATAATTCAACAGCAGATTTAGATAATTTATTAAATATCCAAACCCCACAAACAAATAGAGAAAATACAACTAATAACTTTATTACTCCAGCAGAAGAAATCGTAAAAACATCAGAAAATCAAATGCCACCAGAAAAAGTAGAAGACTATTTTAAAATACCAGATTTAATCAACGTAGAATTACCTTCTGAAATTCAACCAAAAGATACAACTTCTGTATCATTAAATTCATACATTAATCAAGAACCAATTGTAACCAATGAAAACGAAGAAAAACAAATGTATACAATAGAAGAAGCAACCAATAAAATTAGAGACTTAGTAAAAGAACTAAAAGATCATGGAATAGAAATTTCAACAGATGAAATGAATTTCGAAAAATCATATCAAGTAATAATTAAAATTGAAAAGACAGAAAAAGCCGAATAAAAAAAACAAAAAACAAATTAAAGTAGAGAAAAATCTACTTTTTTTGCTAAAAACATTTAAAAAAAAATAATAATTTGATACAATAGATTAAGTAAAATGGGAAACAGGTGATTAGATGGGAAAGGTTATATCATTAGTAAATCAAAAAGGTGGAGTAGGCAAAACCACAACAAGTATTAATCTTTCTGCATCATTAGCAGTATTAGGGAAAAAAGTTTTATTAATAGATTTAGATCCTCAAGGAAATACAACTACTGGTGTAGGAATTAATAAAGGAGACATAGAAAAAAGTGTCTATGATGTTTTGATTGGAGAATGCAAAATAACAGAAGCAATGATCAAAACAAAATATAAAAATTTATATGTTCTACCAGCAACCATAAACCTAGCAGGACTAGATATAGAATTATTAGAAAAAAGTAAAAAAGAAACAGGATTTTTAAAGGGAGAACAATTAAAAATACACCTACAAGATATTAAAGAAAGTTTTGATTTTATCATAATTGATTGTCCTCCTTCATTAGGAATTATTACAACCAATGCTCTAACTGCATCAAATTCAGTAATTATACCAGTACAATGCGAATTCTTTGCTCTAGAAGGAATAACACAATTATTAAAAACAATTATGCTCGCACAAAAAACATTAAATCCAACGTTAGATATAGAAGGAGTTTTATTAACTATGCTAGATTCCAGAACAAATTTAGGATTTGAAGTAGTAGAAGATATTAGAAAATTTTTCAAAGAAAAAGTATATAACACAATTATTCCAAGATTAGTAAGACTAACAGAAGCTCCATCACATGGAGAGCCAATTATTGCCTATGATCCAAAAAGTAGAGGTTCCGAAGCATATATTAATTTAGCAAAGGAAGTGATTGAAAGAAATGGAAAATACGAATAATACAAAAAGAAGAGCATTAGGAAGAGGTTTAGAAGAATTATTCTACAATGAACCAATCGATTACAATAAAGTGGAAGAAAAAATTATCAATGAAACCACCAAAGAAGAAATAGAAATGATTAAATTAGATGAACTAAGAAGTAATCCTTATCAACCAAGAAAAACATTTGATGAAGAAGCCTTAAAAGAATTAGCCTCATCAATAAAAGAACATGGAGTATTTCAACCAATTATTGCCAAAAAAAGCATAAAAGGATATGAAATCATAGCAGGAGAACGTCGGGTAAAAGCTGCCAAATTAGCAGGATTAGAAGAAATCCCCGCCATTATAAGAGATTTTAACGATACAGAAATGATGGAAATTGCTTTATTAGAAAACTTACAAAGAGAAAATTTAAATGCCATAGAAGAAGCAATAGCATATAAAAAATTACAAGAAACACTAATATTAACCCAAGAAGAACTAGCTAAAAGACTAGGAAAAAGTCGTAGTCATATTACCAATATGCTAGGATTATTAACACTACCTGAACAAGTAAAGGAAGAAATTAATAAAAATAATATAACAATGGGACATGCCAGAGTATTAAGCAAATTAGAAAATACAGATCAACAAGTCGAACTAGCAAAAAAAATAGTAGAAGAAGGATTAAGCGTAAGACAGCTAGAAGAAATGACAACTTCTAAAGATCAATTTGCAAGA
Source organism: uncultured Bacilli bacterium (assembly GCA_947599755.1). Classification (GTDB taxonomy): domain Bacteria; phylum Bacillota_I; class Bacilli_A; order RF39; family UBA660; genus CANQFO01. The sequence goes on along the minus strand of CANQFO010000027.1, from coordinate 10,041 downwards.
ATTCACAAAATAAGAAAAAGAACTCACGAAACAAATGAATATCAATATTTACAAGATGATTTATGTGAAAAATTAGGAACAAAAGTAAAAATTACAAAAAATAAAATAGAAATTAGCTTTGTAAATGGAAACGATTTAAATCGCTTATTAGAAATGATGAATATAGATGCAAGGAGGTAGGAAAAATGGATTTACTACAAAAGATAATAAACATAAATATAAAACAACTCATCCTACCAATTATATATATTGTAATAGGATTGATAGTCTTTTGTATAAGTAAAAATTTAATTAATCAGCTAACCACTAAATCTAAAACAAATCTAAATAAACAACAAAAGCAAAGACTAAATACAGTAAGAATATTAATCATCAACATCATCAAATATATAATTATAATCATAGTTTTACTAGCAATTTTATCTAACTTTGGCTTCAATGTAAGATCAATTTTAGCAGGTTTAGGAATTACAACAGCAATTATTGGTTTAGCATTTCAAGATTTAGCAAAAGACTTAATTGCAGGAATATCCATTATTACAGAAGCACAATATGAAGTAGGAGATACAATAGAAATAGATGGATTTATGGGAGAAGTAATCTCCATTGGCTTAAAAACAACAAGAATAAGAAATTATAAAGGAGCAACCAAAATCATTGCTAATCACAATATGGATAAAATTATCAACTATAGCCTCCATAATTCACTAGCAGTAATCGATATAAGTACAGGATATGAACACAAACCAGAAGAAATAGAAAAAGTATTAGAAAACTTAAAAGAAAAATTAGATGGTCAAATAAAAGATGCAAAAGGTCAATTACAAATATTAGGAATCAATGAATTAGCAGAATCAGGTGTAATATATAGAATAGCTTTAGAAGTAAACTCAATGAAACAATTTGAAGTAGAAAGATTTTTAAGAAAAGAAATAAAAGAAGCATTTGATAAAGCGAAAATAAAAATACCCTATACACAAATTGAGGTGCACAATGGAAAATAAAAACTTAAATTATAAAATAGGAACAAAAGTAATCATGAAAAAACAACATCCATGTGGAACAAACGAATGGGAAATCATAAGGACAGGAGCAGATATAAAAATCAAATGCATAAACTGTGGAAGAACAGTTTTAATTCCCAGAATTGAATTCAATAAAAAATTAAAAAAAATTATATCTGAGGAAGGTAAAATATGAAAGATAAAAGAAAATTAAAATTAAAAAAATTCTATTTTCATCCCATAACTGTATTTTTATTTCTCATAGTAATAACAATTATTTTAAGCGGAATACTATCTGCAGTACAAATGCAGGCTACCTATAATACAATAAATGAAAATACATATGAATTAGAACCAACACTGATTGCTGTTGAAAATCTACTAAGTTTCGATGGAATGAAATTTATAATCAGTAATGCAATCAAAAACTTTTTAAGTTTTGGACCACTAGGAATGTTGTTAGTCTCTTTAATAGGATTAACCATTGCAGAAGGATCAGGATTAATAGAAACATTTACAAATCGAAAAATCAAAAAATTATCTAATCAAACCTTAACATTTATTTTTATCTTTTTAGCAACTATATCTTCATTGATTAATGATGTTGGATATGCGATCTTAATTCCCTTAGCAGCACTAGTATATTTTATTTATGGAAGAAATCCCCTTTTAGGAATCATAACCACATTTTGTGGAGTATCTTTTGGCTATGGAGTATCCTTATTTGTAGGAACAACAGAAGTATCACTAATGAATTATACCAAAACAGCAGCAATGTTAATTGATGAATCTACTCATATTGCCCTAACATCAAATTTAATATTTATCATAGTAGTATCCATTATTTTATCCATTGTAGGAACCATTATTATCGAAAAAATTATTTCTCCAAAAATAGGAAAATATAAAAAAGAAGACGATTTAGCACAAACGGCAAAATATAGAATACTAGATTTGGAAGAAGAAGAACAAAAGAAAATTGAAAGAGAAAAATATGAAAAAAGAGGACTAAGATTTGCTCTAATTGCAGGAATTATAATAGTATTAATATTCTGTTATATGCTAATACCAAATTTACCATCTTCTGGATTATTACTAGATATGAATGAAAAAACTTATGTAAATCAATTATTCGGAGAAAACTCATACTTTCAAGATGGATTTGCCTATATGACATCATTATTCTTCATTATTACAGGAATTGCTTATGGAATTGGAGCAAAAACAATCAAAAATGATAAAGATTTAATAGAAAAATCAGGACAACTATTCTCTAAATTAGGAACAACTTTCATTTTAATGTTTATTGTAGCCCAATTTATTGCAATCTTCAAAAAAACAAATATAGGAATAATAATAACAGCATGGTTAACCAATCTATTAGAACACTTAGAATTAACTGGAATTCCACTAATCATTACAATATTAATATTAATTGCGATAGCAAACTTTTTCTTAACGGGAGGAGCGAATAAATGGTTAATATTTTCTCCTGTAGCAGTACCAATGTTAATGCAATCAAATATATCTCCTCAATTTGCTCAAATTATAATGAGAGCAGGAGATTCTATGACAAAAGGATATACACCACTACTAGCTTCCTTCGTAATCTATCTTTCATATTTAAATATATATAATTTGAATAAAGAAAAACCATATACAATCAAAAAATCATTAAAATTAATTACACCATATTTTTTACTAATATCAATAACATGGATATTAATTATTGTAGGATGGTACATAATAGGATTACCGATCGGTCCAAATGTTTACCCAACAATTTAACACCTAAAAACAGGTGTTTTTTCTTGAAAAAAGAACAAAAAGAAAAAGAATATGATATAATAGTAAACAATAAAGAAAAGAGGAATAAATATGAGTTTAACAGCTGGAATTGTTGGTTTACCAAACGTAGGAAAATCAACTCTATTTAATGCAATAACCAATCAAAAAATATTAGCAGAAAACTATCCCTTCGCAACCATAGAACCAAACGTAGGAGTAGTAACAGTAAAAGATGAAAGAATGGATAAACTAAACGCAATGTATAACCCCACCCGTTTAATTCCAACAGCCTATGAATTTACCGATATTGCCGGACTAGTAAAAGGAGCATCAAAAGGAGAAGGACTAGGAAATAAATTTTTATCCCATATAAGAGAAGTAGATGCCATAGTAGAAGTAATAAGATGTTTTGACGATGGTAAAATTATCCACGTAGAAGGAAATATTGATCCAATTAGAGATATAGAAACAATTAATTTAGAATTAGCAATATCCGATCTAGATATAATTAATAATCGTCTAGAAAAGGTTAAAAAAAAGGCAAGAACAACAAAAAATAAAAATGATGTATTAGAAGTAGAAACATTAGAAAAATGTAAAAAAATATTAGAAGAAAATCATCCATTAAGACAATTAGAATTAAATGAAGAAGAACAAAAAATAATCAAATCATACAGTTTTTTAACAAGAAAACCAATAATATATTTAGCCAACATAAAAGAAAATGAATTAGGAAAAGAAGATAACGAATACGTAACAAAAGTAAAAGAATATGCACAAAAAGAAAATGCAAAAGTAATAAGTCTTTGTGCAAAACTAGAAGAAGAATTAAGTGAATTAGAACAAGAAGAAAAAGAAGAAATGCTAGAAGGACTAGGACTTGATGGATCAGGACTAGATAAATTAATTCAAGCAACATATGACATATTAGGATTAGCAACTTACTTTACTGTTGGTCAAGATGAAGTAAGAGCTTGGACATTTAAAAAAGGAATGAATGCCAAAGAATGTGCAGGAATTATCCATACAGACTTTGAAAAAGGATTCATTAAAGCAGAAGTAATTTCTTATGAAGATTTAATAAATTGTGGAAGTGAGTTAAAAGTAAAAGAACAAGGAAAAGCCAGATTAGAAGGAAAAGATTATCAAATGAAAGATGGAGATATCTGCCATTTTAGATTTAATGTATAGGGGTAAAGGAAAATGAAAATAAAAAAATTAGCAGTCTATATGAGCATGGCAACCATCGCATCAACACAACTCACAGGATGTAAGAATACCAAATTTACATACAAAACAACAAGCAACGGAGATGTAGAAGTAAGCGGAAAAATTTCTTATGAAACACTATCAAATTATAAATTTCTAACCATTAATTATAAAGATGGTACTAGTGTTGATTATATTGCTTTAGACAAAACTGGAGTAGATATTAAAACATATTATGATATCCAAACAAACAAGCAAATCCTTACAGCAAAAGTAGGAAATCAAAAGCAAAAAATATATTCAGAAGAGATAAGTAATTATCAAGAATACAAAGTACAAAATTTCTTAGTAAAACATAAAGAGTTAAAAGATGAATATAGCATGGAAGAGATAAATAATTACTTAGCAAGATATACAGAAGAAAAAGAAAAAAGTTATACAAAAATCAAACAATGACAAAAAAAGTAAATTGCTCTTAATTTTCCCTATCTCATAAAAAAGATAAGAGAAATATATAGAAATGGTTTAGAATAAACAATATTGAATTGCAAAAAAACTTGATCGTATGTAAAAACTTTGCTATAATACAACCGAGTATGTGAAATGCTCCTTGCTACAAAGTAGCCGATTAGTCCAAAAGGAGGTGGAAAAATGAATAAATATGAAATTATGTTTATCGTTAGACCAGACATGGAGGAAGCAGAAATCAAAAAAACTGCGGAAAATATGAAAAAGGTATTAACAGATAATCAAGCAAAAATAGTAGAAGAAAAAACAATGGGTCAAAGAGAACTTGCATATGAAATTAAAAAATTTAAAACAGGATATTACTATTTATTTGTAGTAGAAGCAGCAAAAGAAGCAATAAAAGAATTTGATCGAATTGTTAGAATTAATGAAAATCTACTTCGTCATTTAATAGTAAAAATAGAAGATTAAAAAGAAAAAGAGGTATATGATGAATAAAGTAATTTTAATAGGAAGATTAACAAGAGATCCTGAACTAAGATATACAGGAACAAACATTCCAGTAGCAACATTTACATTAGCAGTAAATAGAAATTTTTCAAATCAATCAGGAGAAAGAGAAGCAGACTTCATCAATGTAGTAGTATGGAGAAAACAAGCAGAAAATGTCAAAAATTATCTAAATCAAGGAAGTAGAGTAGCAATTGATGGAAGAATTCAAACAAGAAGTTATGATGGAAATGATGGACAAAAAAGATATGTAACAGAAGTAATAGCAGAAAATGTTGAATTCTTAGGATCAAAAAACTCAGGATCAAGTTCTAACAATATATCTTCACAACCAGAAAATAATAGTGAACCTACCCCTTATGATTTTAGTGAAACACCAGAATCAAAAGGCACAGATATTGAATCAAATCCATTTGCTGATTTCGGAAATAGCATCGAAATTAGTGATGATGAATTACCATTTTAAAAAGGAGGAAAATAATGGCAGAATTTAATAACCGCAGAAAGAAAAAAATTTGTATGATGTGTGCTGGTAAAACCATTAACTATAAAGAACCAGAAATTTTAAAAAAATATATAAATGAAAAAGGAAAAATTTTACCAAGACGTGTAACAGGAAATTGTGCACTACATCAAAGAAAAACTGCAATAGAAATCAAAAGAGCAAGAGCAATAGCCCTAATGCCTTATACAAGATAAAAAAAAGTACTTACCCAAAATGGATAGTACTTTTTAATTAGAGTAAAAAATCTCTCATAAAAAAATAAAAAATAAATAATATTTAATTTTAAAAAGATAATTCAAAATAAAAAATCTTGCTTATACAAAAGTGAGTTTTTTTGCTAAAAAAAAAACAAAAATAGGAAAATGTTCTCCATAAATAAAAACAATGAATAAAAAAAGAAAAAGAAAGAAACAAAAATTACAAATAAAATTAATGTTCAACAGCATGATGATTAGACAAATCAATAAAATTAGTATATAATAAACTTGATATAAAAGGAGGACAAAATGGGAATCGAAAAACAAAGAAAAAAACTAAATAAAGCAATCAAAAAATCAAAAACTATATTTTTAATGGCACATCAAGACTTAGACTTAGATGCTTTAGGAAGCTGCATAGGAATGTACATGATTTTAAAACAGAAAAAAAAGAAATGCTATATTATAATAGATGAACAAAATCACGAATTAGGAGTAGAAAAAGTTCTAAAAGAATTAGAAGGATGCATTGATATTATCAAAACAGAAGATATAGAAAAGAACCGCTATCCTAGAAAATCAAAAAACCTTTTAATTATTCTAGATACCAACAAAAAAGATTTAGTTCAAAGTGAAAAAGCCTTAAAACAAATCGATCGAAAAATTGTAATCGATCATCATGAACAAGGAAAAAAGACAATAGAAGATGCAATAATAATAAATGATGTAGAAGCATCAAGTACTTGTGAAATTATTACAGAATTAATCGAATTTTTTGATGTAGAAATAGATTCTTATTATGCAACAGTATTATTATCAGGTATAGTATTAGATACCAACAATTTTACCTTAAAAACAACATCAGAAACCTATTATGCAGCTTATTATTTAGCAAGCCTAGGAGCAAGCGCCAAAAAAGTTCAATATCTTCTAAAACAAGATATTTTAGAATATACAGAAAGACAAAAATTATTAGTAGATATCGAAACAATTAATACAAAAATCGCCTTTACGAAAGCATCTTCATCAACAATCTATAGAAAAGAAGATTTAGCAAAAGTAGCCGATACTTTACTATTCTTCAATAACATAGAAGCATCTTTTGTAATCGGAAAAATAGGAAAAAACACAATAGGATTAAGTGCAAGAAGTTTAGGAAACTATGACATTAGTAAAATTTTAGAAAAATTAGGTGGTGGCGGAGACAACTATAATGGAGCAGCAAAATTTGAAAAAACAACCATCGCCAAAGTAGAGCAACAATTAAAAAAATTAATTCAAAATGAAGAAGGTGAATAAATGGAAGTAATCTTTATAAAAGATCTAAAACATCAAGGAAAAACAGGACAAATCAAAACAGTTAAAGATGGATATGCTGAAAATTTCTTGATTAAAAATGGTTATGCAGTAATCAAAAATAAAGAAACAATGAAAAAATTACAACAAATGCAACACAAAAAAGAAGCAGAAGAACAAAATCAAAAAACACAAGCTCAAAAATTAAAACAAGAACTAGATAACCTAATCTTAGAATTTAAAGTAAAAACAGGCCAAGGAGATAAAGTATTTGGAAGTATAAGTATAAAACAAATAAAAGATGAATTACAAAAGAAAAATTACCAAATTGACAAAAGTCAGATTGAAATTTCATCTCCCATCACATCATTAGGATTTCACAATGTAAAAATCAACTTATATTCAAAGATTGTGGCAACCATAAAAGTACATGTAATCAAATAGAGGTGAATTTATGCCAGTAAAAACTTTACCAAACAATCTAGAATCAGAACAATCCGTTTTAGGAGCATGCTTTCTATCTAAATATGCCTTACAAAAAGCCAGTGAAAATTTAACACAAGATGCATTTTATAATGAAAAAAATGGTAAAATATTTGCTGCCATGTTAGCACTAACAGAAGAAAAAACTCCCATTGATATAACAACAATAACAAGTTATTTAAAAAAACAAAATCAATTAACAGAAATAGGAGGAGTAGAATACTTAACAGAAGTATTAAACTTTGTTCCTACTGCAAGCAATATAGATTACTACATTAAAAATGTAGAAGAATCAGCAATTCTTAGAAGACTAATAGAAACAGCAACAGAAATAGCAGACGAAGGATATCGAACAGATGAAACGATAAATGAAATTCTAGATAATTCAGAAAAAAAGATTTTAAATATCGTAAAAAATAGAAAAGTGAGTGAATTTAGAAACATAAAAGATGTCCTAATTAAAACTCAATCAGACCTAGAAAGATTATCAGAAAATAAAGGAGAAATAACAGGAGTAGCAACTGGATGGTATGACTTTGATAAAATTACAACAGGTCTTCATGAAAATGAATTCATAATCATTGCCGCTCGTCCAGCAATGGGAAAAACAGCATTTGCTCTAAATCTGGCAACCCATGTAGCCATGGAACAAGACAAATCAGTAGCACTATTTAATCTAGAAATGAGTGCCGAACAATTAGCCATGCGTATACTATCCTCTCTAGGACAAATAGAGGGATTTAAATTAAGAACAGGAAACTTAATGAATAACGACTGGAAAAGAATTAATGAAGCCTCATCTCAATTATCAGGAACAAATATGGTAATAGATGATACACCAGGAATAACTATAGGAGAAATAAGAGCAAAATGTAGACGTCTTGCAAGCAGTGAAAAAGGATTAAGTTTAGTAGTAATTGATTACTTACAACTAATATCAGGAGGAAAAAACTATGGAGCAAACAGACAACAAGAAGTATCCGATATTTCACGAAGTCTAAAAACACTAGCCATGGAATTAAATGTACCAGTAATTGCTTTATCACAATTATCCCGTAGTGTAGAATCAAGAGAAGACAAAAGACCATTAATGAGTGACTTACGTGAATCTGGTTCAATTGAACAAGATGCAGATATTGTAGCATTTCTATATCGTGATGATTACTATAACAAAGAATTAAGAACAGAAGATAACAACAGTATTAGTGAATTAATCATTGGAAAACATAGAAATGGACCAACCGCAACCATAGAATTATTATTTAAAAAAAATACCTCAACCTTTTTAAATTTAAGAAAAGATACAGAAAAATCGGAGGGATAAAATGGGGAAAACAATAATAAAAATAGGAACAATTTTCATACTTTTACTATCAATAATTGTAACATCAGGATTTGAAATCAAACAAAAAACACCAAAAACAGTATATAGAGTATATTTAAAAGGAAAATCATTAGGAATAATAAAATCAAAAAAAAGTTTTGAAAACTATATTGATAAAAAACAAGAAGAAATAAAAACAAAATACAATGTAGATAAAGTATATATTCCAGAAGATCTAGATATAGTAAAAGAAATAACCTATGATAATAATATATTTACAAACCAAAAAATATATGAAAAAGTTAAAGATATTTCTCCCTTTACTATAAATGGTTATGCCATTACAATAAAAGGATTAGATACAAAAGATAATGAAGGAAAGACAATTAAAGGAAAAAAACAAACCATTTATGTACTAGATAAAAAAGTATTTCAAGATGCTGTAGAAAATACAGTAAAATCATTCATTCCGAAAGAAGAATATGATTCATATGCCAACAAAACGCAAAAAGAAATTGAAACAACCGGAAAAATTATCGAAAATATATACATAAAAAATACCATAACCATAAGAAAACAACATATCCCAGTAGATAAAACAATCTATCAAGATAAAGAAACATTAAGCAAATACATCCTTTTTGGAACGACCAAAGAACAACAAAAATATAGAGTACAAGATGGAGACACAATAGAAGATGTAGCATTCAATAATAAAATTTCCATTGAAGAATTTCTAATTGCTAATCCAACATTTACTGATGAAAAAAGTTTATTATATTCAGGACAAGAAGTAACATTAGGAATATTAAAACCACAATTTAGTGTAGTAGAAGAAGATCACGTAGTAGTAAAAGAAGAAAAAAATTACACAACAGAAACAAGATATGATAATAGTAAATATGTAGGATACTCTGAAGTAATTCAAGCAGGGGTAAAAGGAGAAAATATAGTTACACAAAAAGTACAAAAAATCAACGGTGAAATTGTTAATGCTGTAAAAGTATCATCAGAAGTAATAAAAGAACCAATCAATGAAATCATCGTAAAAGGAGGAAAACAGTCCAATTACTACGGTGGTGGATATGGTTCAGTAGTACCAACTAAAGGAGAATGGGGATGGCCCGCAACATGTTCATCCGTATCTAGTGGTTTTGGTTGGCGATGGGGAGTATTACATGATGGAACAGATATAAATGGATGTGGCTATGGATCAAACGTTTTTGCTGCTCAAGCAGGAACAGTAGTACAATCATC
>CANQFO010000026.1 GCA_947599755.1 uncultured Bacilli bacterium | reverse complement strand
TGCAAAGCTTTCTAACATTGTTCAATCAGGTCCAACAGTAACAGGGACAGGAGATACCAAAGCAGCGGATGAAAAATTATTTCTTGATCACTGGTGGTCAGGGGTATTTAACAGAAATAGTTCGAACGAAAGTGATAGAATCAATTTTGATTCACCAGGAATTTCATTAGAAGCAGAAGAGAAAACGACAATTTATTTCGGATTCGGATGGCACGATGGGAAGAATTATGATCATCAACCAACGAATACACTAACCATATCTAATTTTGGATATACATTTAATTTTATTCAAGCTAATGGATAAAGGTTAAACTAATAAATAAAAATTACAAATAATAATGAAGAAAATCTCATTCCATAAATTGACAGATACCAAAAAAAACAGTATACTTAATTTATAAAATATGTATGGGAGGTACAATTTATGGAACGAAAAATAGATAAATTTTTAAAAAAATGGCAAAAAGATATTTTGAGAAAACCATTAATTTTATACGGACCAAGACAGATAGGGAAAACATTTACGATATTAGATTATGGAAAAAAAGAATATAAAAACGTTGTATACTTCAATACAGAAAATAATGAAGAAATATTAGAATTGTTTACAAAAGAAAAATCAACAGAAAAAATTATATTAGAACTATCATTATTATCAGGAGAAACCATTCTAAAAGAAGATACCTTAATTATTTTAGATAATTTAACAGAACCAGAAATAGCCAAAGGATTAAAATTATTTGGAAGCAAACACAGTAAATATCATTTCATAGTAATAACTTCAAGTAGAGAAAAAATAACCGCCTTTAAAGGAGAAGAGTTACAATTTAAAGGAATGACAGAAATGGATTTTGAAGAATATTTATGGGCTCATAATGAAAAAAGTTTGGCCAATTTAATTAGAGAATGTTTTACGAAGAAAAAAACGTGCCCATTTCATAAAGTTGCTTTAGATTTATTTCAAGAATATCTAATGACAGGAGGTCTTCCAGAGGTAGTAATCGCAACAATTAATGGCTCATCAGTAGAAGAAATAGATGCGATTAAACAAAAAGCAATAAATGTATATAAATCAGAAATTGCTCAAAATAAAAATTTAATTGATATACCAAGAGGAATAGAAGTACTAAATTCAATTCCTAATCAATTAAAAAAAGAAAATAAAAAATTTCAATATGGATTAATAGGATTAGGGAAAAGAGCAAAAGAATATGAAAGTTCAATAGAATATTTAATCAAAAATCAATTAATATATAGAAGTTATAAAATAAAAACCGTAAAATCACCACTAAGTAGTTGCAAAGAAAAAGATAGTTTTAAGCTGTATTTACCAGATGATGGAATTTTATATTCAATGCTACATTTAAATTATAAAAAATTAGTAAGTGATGAAAAAATAAAAGAAACATTATATGAAAATCATATTGCCAAAACACTAGTAGAATCAGGATATGCCCTATATTATTATCAATCAGAAGGAAAAGCAGAAGTAAATTTTGTTATTCAAAATCGCCTAGGCCAAATTATTCCAATAGAAATCACTACAAAAGCAAAGTCAAAGGCTAAATCATTATCAGTATTTATGAAAAAATTTATTGTACAACAAGCATATAGAATAACAGAAAACAATTTTTCTACCAGAAAAGAAGTAAGATATATCCCGATATATTCTGTATTTTGTATAAATGAAACAAAAATATAACTCAAGGAGGAAAAATGAAAAAACCTATAATTTTAACCATATTAGATGGATATGGATTAAGAAAAGAAGAACATGGAAACGCCGTAAAATTAGCAAATAATCGAATGTTTAATTGGTTATGGAATACTTATCCTCATACCAAATTAGTAGCATCAGGACAAGAAGTAGGACTACCAAAAGGGCAAATGGGAAATAGCGAAGTAGGACATATGAATATTGGCGCAGGAAGAATAGTTTATCAACCATTAGAATTAATCAATAAAGAAATTGCTGAGGGGAATTTTTTTAAAAATCAAGAAATATTAAAAGTAATGAATCATGTTAAAAAAAATAACTCCAAATTACATATCATGGGATTAATAAGCGATGGAGGAGTTCATTCACATATAAACCATCTACTAGCATTACTAGAAATGTGTCAACGAGAAAACATAAAAAAACTATACCTTCACTTATTCACAGATGGTAGAGATGTTTCTCCAACAAGTTCCTATCAATATATTGAACAAGTAGAAAAAAAATTAAAAGAAATAGGAATAGGAAAAATTGCAAGCATTAGCGGAAGATACTATGCAATGGATCGCGATAATAATTACGATAGATTAAAAAAAGCCTATGATGTAATAATAAATGATATAGGAGAAAAACAAGAATCAATAAAAGAATATATTGAAAAAAGCTATAAACAAGATATTACTGATGAATTTCTCTTACCAGCAAAATTCGTAAATAATGGGAACGTAGAAGAAAATGATGGGATCATTGTTTATAATTATAGAAAAGATAGATTAAGAGAATTGTTTACAGCAATTACCAATCCTAAATTTCAAGAAATGGAAGTAAGAAGATTTCAGAATGTAAAAACAGTAACCATGATGCCTGTAGTAGAATCAGTAATAGCACCCTATGCCTATAATGATCCAAATTTAGAAAACACTTTAGGAGAGTACATAGCAAAAAATAATTTATCACAACTAAGAATTGCAGAAACAGAAAAATATGCTCACGTTACATTTTTCTTTGATGGAGGAAAAGAAGTAGACTATCAACAAGAAAAAAAGATCTTAATTCCATCTCCTAAAGTAAAGACATATGACCTAAAACCAGAAATGAGCGCACAAGAAGTAACGGAAAATTTATTAAAAGAAATAAAAAATTACGATTTAATTATTTTAAATTTTGCAAATGGAGACATATTAGGACATACAGGAGTACTAAAAGCAGCTATTCAAGCAGTAGAAGTAGTCGATCAATGTTTAGAGAAAATCTATAAAAGAATAAAAGAATTAGATGGGATCATGGTAATAACAGCAGATCATGGTAATTGTGAAGAAATGTTAGATGATAAAAATCATGTATTAACAGCACACACCACAAATTTAGTACCCTTCATCATTACAAAAGAAAATCTAAAATTACATGCAGGAAAATTAGCAGATATTGCTCCTACAATTTTAGAACTAATGAAATTAGAAAAACCACAAGAAATGACAGGAAAAAGTTTAATAGAAAAAGAAAAAGATACTCCAAATGGATGAAAAAATTGATTCACCACTCAAGTATCTTTTTGCTTGTCACAACAAACAGACTTTTCAACAATCGGACGAAAAATATCCATATCAAAATCTAGCAAGTCATCCAAAGAAACACCCAAAGCTTTAGAAATTCTAAAAACAGTAAAAGCCGAAAAAGATTTTTTTCCTTTTTCAGATTCCAAAGAACGAATAAACTCATGAGACACATCAATCGCATCAGCTAACATAGACTGTGTCCAGCCTTTTTTCATACGATAATGACGAATATTATCCGTAACTACTTGCTTAAAAAACTTTTCATATAATTGTCTTTCATTTCGATCCATACTTACACCTTCTAAATTAGTATGCCCGAAAAAGGAAAAACAATATGTAAACCACAAGATTACAGCAAGAAAAAGCAAAAGAAAAATTGCATAAATCGAAAAAATGTTCTATACTAAAAAGAAGTACCAAAAAATAGAAAGGATGGCAAAATGAAAGAAAGAATCATATTTCATATTGATGTAAATAATGCTTTCCTTTCTTGGACAGCAGTATACTTACTAAAGAATGGTTATAAACAAGATATCAGAAAAATTGCCTCAATTATAGGAGGAGATGAGACAAAAAGACAAGGAATAGTCCTAGCCAAATCCCCTATTGCAAAAAAATATGGAATCGTAACAGCAGAAACTTTATATCAAGCAAAAAAGAAATGCAAGAATCTACAAATATTTCCCCCAAATTATAAATGGTATTATCAAAAATCTAAAGAATTATTTGATTATTTATCACAATATTCCCCATTACTTCAAAAATTTTCCATTGATGAATGCTTTCTAGATATGACAGGAACAAATTATTTATATAAAGATTATCAAAAATTAGCAGAAAAAATAAAAGAAGAAATCAAAACAAAGTTTGGTTATACGGTAAATATAGGAATTGCAAATAATAAACTATGTGCAAAAATGGCAAGCGATTTTGAAAAACCAGATAAAGTTCATACTTTATGGAAAAATGAAATAGAACAAAAACTATGGCCATTAGACGTAGGAGATTTATTCATGATAGGAAAACAAAGTACCAAAGTATTAAAAGGAATAGGAATTAAAACAATTAGAGATTTAGCACACATAGAAGATAAAACATTAAAAAAATATTTTAAAAATCAAGCAATTTATATGAAAGAAGCAGCATGGGGAATAGATAATAGCAAAGTAGAAACAAGAAAAACAAAAACACCAAGCATAAGTATTTCGGAAACTTTACCATATGATTACACTGATGAACAAAAATTAAAAGAAATTATCTTCAGACAATTAGAAGAAGTAACAAGAGAATTAAGAGAAAAAAAACAATATACCAATACAGTAGCCATTATGTATAAAAATAATCAATTTATCAGTTATTCAGCCCAAGCGAAATTAAAAAATCCTACAGACAATTCCAAAGAAATTTATAAATTAGCAATAGAAATATTACATAAAAGTTATAGACATGATCCGATCAGATTAATAGGAGTAAAATTATCTGATTTAAAAAATACAAGAGAACGTCAATTATCTTTATTTGAAGAGGAAGAAGAAACAGTAGAATCCGACAATAAGATTCAAAAAACAATCGATGACATCAATAAAAAATTTGGAAAATCAATAATAGTACCAGCATCATTAAAAGTAATTGGAGAAACAAATTCAAAGAAAAAATATAAATAAAGAAACATAAATACTATTATAAACACACTTATTGCAGTTTTTCTAAATAAAACGGAAAATAAAAATTAGCGAAAAAAGAAATTTAACAAAAAAATACTTGCAAACGCTGATTTTACCTGCTATAATTAAATACGTGTGACTGCTTAGATGTGCGAGGTTGTCGATACGCCAGGATAAGTTGTATAATGGTTATCGGGTTATTTGCACGGAGCAAGTCTATACTAGATATAGGCGAAGGGAGGATTTACAATGTCAAAAGAAAAGATTCGTATAAGAATTAAAGCATACGATCACAGAATACTTGACAATGCAGCAAAGAAAATTGTGGAAACAATCAAAAGATCTGGTGGAGAAATTTCAGGTCCAGTACCACTTCCAACAGAAATTGAGAAATTTACAATTCTAAGAGCTGTACATAAGGATAAAGATTCTCGTGAACAATTTGAAATGCGTACGCACAAAAGACTTATTGATATCAAAAATCCTAGCAAGGAAACTATTGAAGCATTAGCTCATTTAGATTTACCAAGCGGAGTAGATATTGAAATTAAAACAAAATAATTTTAGGAGGATAGAAGAATGAAAGGAATCTTAGGTAAAAAAATTGGAATGACGCAAGTGTTTACCAAAACAGGTAAATTAATTCCAGTTACTGTTATTGAAGTAGAAGATAATGTAGTAACGCAAATCAAGACAGTAGAAAAAGATGGTTATGATGCAATTCAATTAGCAACAGATACAATTAGAGAAAAACTAAGCAACAAACCAAAAAAAGGGCATACAGATAAAGCTAATACAACACCTAAGCGCTTCTTAAGAGAAATTAGAGGAGTAAATGTTAGCGAATACACTTTAGGACAAACAGTAGGAGTAGATATTTTTACTGAAGGAGAAATGGTTGATGTAACAGGAACAAGCAAAGGAAAAGGATTCCAAGGAGTTATCAAACGTCACAACCAATCAACAGGTCCTATGGGGCATGGTTCACAATATCACAGAGGGGTTGGATCATTAGGTACAATGCTACCTATGCATGTATTAAAAGGAAAAAAGATGCCTGGTCAAATGGGTAATGTAAAAAGAACTGTTCAAAATCTTGAAATAATTTCCGTAGATAAAGAAAATAATGTAATTTTAGTTAAAGGTAATGTTCCAGGTCCAAAGAAATCATTAGTGATAATTCGTACTGCAGTAAAAAAACCAGAAGAAAAACACGAAGCAGCAGACTTAATTACTTACATCGAAGAAGTAATAGAAGAACCAACTGCAGAAAAAGAAGAAAAAACGGAAGAAACAACAGTTGAATAAAATCATCACACTATAAATAATAGGAAAAAAAGAAAAAAGTAGAAGTGATGAAAGGAGGAATCATAGATGAAAAAAGCAGAACTTTTCAATCTAAAAGGTGAAAAAGTAAAGGACATTAACTTATCAGAAGAAGTATTTGGAATTACCCCAAATAAAAAGGTTTTAAAAGATGCAATTGACTTAGCAATGGCATCACTAAGACAAGGAACACATAAAACAAAAAATCGTTCAGAAGTAAGTGGTGGTGGAAGAAAGCCATGGAGACAAAAAGGAACAGGACGAGCTCGTCAAGGTTCAATTAGAGCAGTACAATGGGTAGGAGGAGGAAATTATGGAACTCCTGTACCAAGAGATTATAGTAAAAAACAAAATCGTAAAGAAAAAAGAATTGCCATCAAATCTGCCCTTACAGATAAAGCAGAAGAAAAAGCAATCATAGTATTAGATGATATAAAACTAAAAACACCAAAAACAAAAGAAATGGTACAAGTTTTAGAAACATTAAAAATAGAAGAGAAAAAGATACTATTAGTAGTAGATGCTTTCGATGACAATATGATCTTAGCATCAAGAAATCTTCAAAATGTAGTGTTAATATTAGCAGAAGAATTAAATGTATTAGATGTTGTAGGAACAGATGTAATGGTAATTACAGAAAAAGCATTAAAACAAGTTGAGGAGGTGCTTAAATAATGAAAGACACGAAATATTTAGAAATAATCAAAGCACCAGTGATTACAGAAAAATCACAAAACGAAAAAAGCAATGGAAAATATACATTTAAAGTAGATCCAAAAGCAAAAAAAATCGAAATCAAACAAGCAATTGAAAAAATATTTAATGTAAAAGTTACATCAATAAGAACATTAAATGTAAAACCAAAAAAAAGAAGAGTTGGTCGTTATACTGGATTAACGAATCGTTCAAAGAAAGCAATTGTTACGCTTGCAGAAGGACAAACAATTGATCTTGGTTAGAAGGAGGAAAATAAATTATGGCAATCAGAAATTATAAACCTACTACACCAGGTCGTAGAAAAATGAGTACGCTAATAAATGAAGAAATAACCAAAAGTACTCCGGAGAAATCCCTTACCGTTACCATTAAGAAAAATGGTGGACGAAATAATCAAGGAAAAATAACAGTTCGTCATCAAGGCGGAGGAGTAAAAAGAAAATATCGTATCATTGATTTTAAAAGAAATAAATTAAACGTACCTGGAACAGTAGCAAGTATAGAATATGATCCAAACAGAACTGCAAATATTGCATTAATTAATTATGCAGATGGAGAAAAAAGATATATTATTGCACCAAAAGGATTAACAGTTGGAATGAAAATAGAAGCAGGAGAAAATGCTGATATCAAAGTAGGTAATGCACTACCATTAATGAATATTCCAGTAGGTACAATGGTTCATAACATTGAACTTCGTCCAGGAAAAGGAGGAGAGCTTGCACGCTCTGCTGGTTCATCAGCTCAAATTCTTGGTCGTGAAGGAAAATATGTAATGCTTCGTTTAGCAAGTGGAGAACAAAGAAAAGTATTAGGAACTTGCATGGCAACAGTTGGTGAAGTAGGAAATGAAGATTCATCACTAGTAAAAATTGGTAAAGCAGGACGTAAACGTCATATGGGAATAAGACCTACCGTTCGTGGTTCTGTTATGAATCCAAATGACCATCCACATGGTGGTGGTGAAGGACGCGCTCCAGTAGGACGTAAAGCACCAATGACTCCATGGGGTAAACCTGCACTTGGATTAAAGACACGTAAGAAAAAACAATCTGACAAGTTCATCGTACGTCGTCGTAGTAGTAAATAGGAAAGGATGATAAGAAAATGGCAAGAAGTTTAAAAAAAGGACCTTATGTATTTGATAGACTATTAAAAAAGGTCCAAGAATTAAATAAAACTGGAAAAAAAGAAGTCATTAAAACATGGTCACGCCGTTCCACAATTTTTCCTGATTTTATCGGACATACATTTGCCGTTCATAACGGAAAAGAATTTATACCAGTATATGTAACAGAAGACATGGTTGGACATAAATTAGGTGAATTTGCATTGACACGTAAATTTGGTGGACATGGTTCAGATAAAAAGAAATAAAAATGACTAGGAGGGTAAATATATGGAAGCAAAAGCAATTGCTAAAGGACTTAGACTATCACCTATCAGAGCAAGGCAAGTATCTGACATGATACGTGGTAAAAATGTTCAAGAAGCATTAACCATATTAAATAATGTAAATAATAAATCAGCACGAATGACAAAAAAAGTTTTAAATTCTGCTATTGCTAATGCCGTAAATAACAATGGAGCAAATGCACAAGAACTTTATATAAAAGAAGCAAGAGTAGATGCTGGTCCTGTTATGAAACGTCATTTCATTGATTCACGTTCTCATATTGGACATAGAGATCATAGAACTAGTCACATTATTATTGTAGTGGCTACAAAAAACTAATAAGGAGGTTACAAAATGGGACAAAAGGTTAATCCTAATGGACTAAGACTTGGCATCAATAAAGATTGGGAAGCAAAATGGTATAGTAATAAAAAAGATTTTGCAAAAATATTAGAAAAAGATGTAAAGATCAGAAAATATTTAGAAGATAATTTAAAAAATGCCGGTATTGCAAAAGTAGAAATTGAAAGAACAGCCAAGAAATGTGAAGTGGTAATTCATACTTCTAAACCAGGTGTAATGATTGGCCATGGTGGAGAAGAAATAGAAAAATTAAAAAAACAATTATCAAAGATTACAGAGGAAAAAGTTCAAATTTCAATAGTAGATATTAAAAAAGCAGATTTAAATGCTCAATTAGTAGCAGATTCAATTGCGAATCAAATAACGAACAGAGCATCATTTCGTATGGCACAAAAAAGAGCAGTTAGAAATGCTATGAAAGCAGGTGCCAAAGGAATTAAAACATCAGTATCTGGACGTTTAGGTGGTGCAGATATGGCACGTAGTGAAGGATACAAAGAGGGAACAATTCCTCTACATACATTAAGATCAGATGTTGATTATGCAACAGCAGAAGCAGATACAACATATGGAAAAATTGGTGTAAAGGTATGGATTTATAAAGGAGAAATCCTTAATAAAAAAGCTAAAGGAGGTAATTAATATGTTAATACCGTCAAGAACAAAATATCGTCGTGTTCATAGATTACCTTACGAAGGAAGATCACGTGGAAATAGAGAATTGCATTTCGGAGATTATGGACTTCAAGCAAAAGAAGGAGCATGGATTACTGCTAATCAAATTGAAGCAGCCCGTATTGCAATGACACGTTATATGAAACGTGGTGGAAAAGTTTGGATTAATATCTTTCCACATATGCCACTAACCAAAAAACCAATCGGAACAAGACAAGGAAAAGGAAAAGGTAACGTTGAAGGATGGGTTGCTGTCGTTAAAGAAGGAAAAATCATGTTTGAAATTTCTGGGGTAACAGAAGAAGTAGCACGTGAAGCATTACGTCTAGCTTCTCATAAATTACCAGTAGCAACAAAATTTGTAAAGAAAGAAAATGGTGGTGATGTAAATGAAGGTTAAAGAAATTAGGGAACTATCAACAGAAGAAATTAATAAACGTCTAGTAGAAGCCAAAGAAGAATTATTTAACTTACGTTTTCAACAAGCAACAGGAACACTAGAAAAACCTTCTAGAATTAGAGAGTTAAGACACACCGTAGCCAGATTTAAAACTGTTCTAAGAGAACGAGAAATCAATGAGTAGGAGGGTATCAAGTGGAAAAGAAAATAAGAAAAGAATTTGTTGGAAAAGTTGTAAATGCAACCAATGATAAAACGATTAGCGTTTTAGTTGAAACTTATAAAGACCATCCGTTATATCATAAAAGAGTAAAAAGCTCTAAAAAATATAGTGTACATGATGAAAAAAATATTGCAAAAGTTGGAGATACAGTCCGTATAGTAGAAACAAGACCATTATCAAAAACAAAACACTTCTATTTAAAAGAAGTAATAAAAGAAGCAGTTATAATTTAACGCTTAGATGAAGAAGGAGGAATAATTTATGTTACAACAAGAAAGTCGTTTAAAAGTTGCCGACAACTCTGGTGCACGTGAATTATTAGTAATTCGTGTTTTAGGAGGAAGTAAAGTAAAAACCGGTAACATTGGTGATGTTGTAGTAGGAACAATAAAAAATGCTATTCCAAACTCACCACTTCCAAAAGGAAAAGTTGTAAAAGCAGTTATCGTTCGAACTCGTCAAGGCGTTCGTCGTGAAGATGGAAGTTATATTAAGTTCGATGACAATGCTTGCGTAATCATTCGTGATGACAAGAGTCCAATAGGAACTCGTATTTTTGGACCAGTAGCAAGAGAACTTCGTGATAAAGATTATATGAAAATCGTATCTTTAGCAAAAGAAGTACTATAAGAGGAGGATAAATATGAACTTTAAAGTAGGAGATGAAGTTGTAGTAATAGCTGGTTCTGATAAAGGAAAAAAAGGAAAAATCATAAAAACAGAGAAAGCCAAAAATAAAGTTGTAGTAGAAGGAGTTCACATAGTAAAAAAACATCAAAAACCAACAGGACAAGAAACAGGTGGAATCTTAGAAATAGAAGCAGCAATTAATGCTTCAAACGTTATGATAGTAGATCCAAAAACAAAAAAAGGAACTAGAATAGGGCATACAATCGATCCAAAAACAGGTAAAAAAATAAGAATTACAAAAAAATCAAACGAGAAGCTTGATTAATTGGAAGGAGGGTAATGATGAACCGCCTAAAAGAAAAATACTTAAATGAAGTTGTTCCAAGTTTAAAAGAAAAATATAATTATAAGTCAATAATGGAAGTACCAAAATTAGAAAAAATTGTGATTAACATGGGAGTAGGAGATGCAACCAGTAATTCTAAATTAATCGATGCAGCAGTAGCAGATTTAACCAAAATAGCTGGACAAAAACCAGTAGTGACAAAAGCAAAAAAATCAATTGCTGGATTTAAAGTAAGAGAAGGGCAAGCAATAGGGTGTAAAGTTACACTAAGAGGAGAAAATATGTATAACTTTATGGATAAATTGATTGCAATTGCACTTCCCCGTGTGAGAGATTTCCGTGGAGTAAGTCCAAAATCCTTTGACGGCAGAGGAAATTATACAATGGGAATAAAAGAACAATTAATCTTTTCAGAAATTGATTATGATGATGTTGTAAAAGTACGCGGTATGGATATCGTGTTTGTAACAACAGCAAAAACTAATGAGGAATCATTTGACTTATTAAATGGACTTGGAATTCCTTTTAGAAAGTAAATGGGAGGAATATTATGGCAAAAAAAAGTATGATCGTAAAAGCTAATCGACCACAAAAATTTAAAGTACGTGAATATACAAGATGTTCTCGTTGTGGAAGACCTCACGCAGTAATGAGTAAATTCGGAATTTGCCGTATTTGCTTTCGTGAGTTAGCTTATAAAGGACAAATACCAGGAATTAAAAAATCAAGTTGGTAATTTGGAAAGGAGGAATTTTTTATGGCAGTAGTAACAGATACAATTGCAGATATGCTAACACGAATTCGTAATGCAAATGCAATGCGTTATGAAGAAGTAGAGATCCCAGCTTCTAAGATAAAAAAAGATATTGCAAAAATTCTTAAAGAAGAAGGATTTATAAAAGATTATAAAGTAAAGAACGATAGTGTTCAGGGAACAATAGTTTTAACATTGAAATATACAAATAAAAAAGAAAGAGTTATCACTGGATTAAAGAGAATTTCCAAACCAGGACTTCGTGTCTATGCTAAAAATGATGAAATTCCTAAAGTACTTAACGGACTTGGAATCGCAATTATTTCTACATCTAAAGGAATTATGACAGATAAAGAAGCTCGTAAACAGAATATAGGTGGAGAAGTTCTAGCTTATATTTGGTAATAAAAGAAAATATAAGGAGGTGGAAAGATGAGCCGTATTGGAAATCGTATCATTAAAGTTCCAGAGGGAGTTACTGTTGAAAATATAGACAATGTAGTAACAGTAAAAGGACCAAAAGGTTCCCTACAACAAGTAATGCTAAAAGATATTACCATGAAGAATGAAAATAATGAAATTACATTAGAACGAAAAAACGAAAATGCCAAAGCAATGCATGGAACAATGAATGCACTAATTCATAACATGATTATAGGAGTAACAAAAGGATATGAAAAAGCATTAGAAATAGTTGGTGTTGGATATCGTTTCAATGTTCAAGGAAAAAAATTAGTAATTAATGCTGGATATTCTCATCCAGTAGAGATGATTATACCAGAAGGATTAACAGTAGAAGCAAATGGAAATACAGAAATTACCATAAAAGGAATCGATAAAGTATTAGTAGGAGAATTTGCTGCTAATGTTAGAAAAGTAAGAAAACCAGAACCATATAAAGGAAAAGGAATTCGCTATAAAGATGAACATATTCGTCGTAAAGAAGGAAAGAAAGCTGCATAAAGCAAATAGATAGAAGGGAGAAAAGAAGAAATGATAAAAAAAGAATCTCGTAATAGTATGCGTATTGCTCGCCATGAAAGAATCCGTAAAACATTGATGGGAACAAGTGCAATACCTAGATTATGCGTATTCCGTTCTAACACAGGAATTTATGCGCAAATTATCGATGATGAAAATCATACTACTCTTGTATCAGCTTCCTCATTAGAAAAAAATCTAAAATTAAAAAATGGAAGCAATGTTGAAGCAGCGAAAATAGTCGGTAAATCTATCGCAGAAAAAGCTAAACAAGCAAAGATTACAAAAGTAGTATTTGATAGAGGAGGATACCTTTATCACGGACGTGTAAAAGCCTTAGCAGAAGCTGCACGTGAAAATGGATTAGAATTCTAATAGGAGGGTATTATGCAAAGAAAAACTCGCGAAACGAAAGAAAAACTTTTTGAAGAATTAGTACTTGACATTAAAAGTGTTGTAAAAGTTACTAAAGGTGGACGTCAAAGAAGATATTCAGCAATCGTTGTCGTAGGAGACCGTAAAGGTAAAGTTGGATTAGGTATTGGAAAAGCAAATGAAGTACCTGATGCAATCAAAAAAGCAATTCAAGATGCAAACAAAAAAATTATCACAATACCTCTAATTGATGGCAGAACAGTTGCTCATGAAGCAATCGGAAGAGCCGGAGCTGCAAGAGTAATTATTAAA
>CANQFO010000025.1 GCA_947599755.1 uncultured Bacilli bacterium | reverse complement strand
TAATTAAAGTTGGTGGAAAACAATATTACGTAAAAGAAGGTTCAGAAATTTTTGTTGAAAAATTAGATGCCAATGTAGGTGATGTTGTTACTTTTCAACAAGTATTGATGTTAGATGGAAAGATTGGAAGTCCTTATCTTACTAACGTTACCGTTGAAGGAAAAGTTGTAAAAAATGGAAAACAAAGAAAAATTACTGTTTTCAAATATAAATCAAAAGACAGATCTAACCGTAAGAAACAAGGACATAGACAGCCTTATACAAAAATTGAAATTACAAAAATTAATGGTTAAATATGATTCAAGTAAAAGTAGAAAAAGAAAAATCTAAATATAAAAAAATTGTTGTTTTAGGACATGCTATGTATGATGAATATGGAAAAGATATTGTTTGTAGTGCAGCTAGTAGTATTGTTACAACAACAATAAATGGAATTTTATCTTTAGATAAAGGTAGTCTAAATTACCTAATTAGTAAAAAAGGATTGAGTATAACGATAAAAAATACGAACGAGACAACTCAAATACTAATTGGAAATATGGTTAGTCTTTTAAAAGAATTAGAAAAAAACTATCCAGAAAACATAGAAGTAAAGTAAGGAGGAAAATTATGAAGTTTTTAAAATTAGATATTCAGTTATTTGCTCATCATAAAGGGCAAGGATCTACATCAAATGGTCGTGATTCAATAGGACGTAGACTTGGAGCAAAAACTGCTGATGGAGAATTCATAACAGCAGGTTCTATTATATATCGTCAACGTGGAACAAAAATTTTCCCAGGAAAAAATGTTCGCAGAGGAAACGATGATACATTATATTCTATCATAGATGGAATAGTCAAATATGAACGGTTAGGAAGAAATAAAAAACAAGCTTCCGTTTATTCAGTAGAGCAATAATGATAATCGTTATTGCTTTTTTTAACTCATAAAAAGAAAAATATTATGAACAAAAATTACTATATTAAAAAGGAAGTAGTCATTTTATCATATGTTAAATATTATTGGTAATAGTAAGCAGTACAATATTATTTGTTATAGTGTAAAAGAAAGTCATTTTTATACTTCAATTTTTGTTAGTAAAAATCTAATACTGAAAAGATATTATTATTTAGTTATATGATTATTTGAATCGAAAATATATAATTAAATAAAATTTACAAAGAAAGGAATACTAGTTGTGATGAAAAATAATATAAGTATTACTGAACAAGCAGAACGTATTATCAATCCTATATCAACTTTAGCAAGTGTAAAAAGAAAACTTATTAATTCATATAAAGAAGACTATGGAAAAAAGTATAAATCATCCATTATTTCAAAATTAGATAATATTATTTATATTTTTGATTCTTTACCAACTGATACGTATACTTTTATCAATAATAATAAAAATTCTTTAAGCGATGAAGAATATTTTAACATTCAAAAAGAATGTCAAGATTATATTTTAATAAAACAAGAACTAGAAAAAAAGTTAACCTATCAAAGTTATTTAGCATTTTGTAAATATTTTGAATTTAATTATCAAGAACATCAAGCTGATATGGAACAAATTATTCAATTACCAATTATTGCATTTAGTTCTGTTTTTAATCATATATCATCGGATGAAGATGAATTGATTACTTTTTCTTTTGATGATAAGTTACAAATACTACAAGCTGATTATTTCAAAGAGTGTAGTAATCTTCATATCAATCCACTTACTGATTTAGATAAAATAGATGCTTTATTAAATGAATTATCTAATCTTACAATTCAATCAGAAATGGAACTTTTAACAAAATCGTTATTTGGAAAAAGAAAAATGAGAGAATTAAAAAATGCGTGCAGAGCTTCTTTACCTCTTGATTTTCTTCATCTTATTTTTTATGGTACAGAAGCATGTTGCATTTCTTGTACCACGGATACTCATGAATGTATTTTTGTTTATGTTCCTTTAATGAAGTTATTTAATAGAAAGGCGAATATTGATAATAATATTCTTCATGAATTAAGACATGCAGTAGAAGCTAATTCTAGACATATAGGACTTTGTTCTATTGATAATCAGCAAGCCTATAGTGCATTTAATGAATTGCGTACTCAGATACATGCTAATGAAGATTTAGAGCGGGTGCCATTTATATTTAGTAGAACAACTACTCCAGGTACGGCTTCTTTATATGATTCGCTTATTCCATTAATTGAGTCATTTAATTCTAATTATCGTTATCTTATCGATAATGCATCTTTCACTAATTGTATTACTATTCTTAGTACTTTATTTGGTTCTTCATTTGATGAATTAAATGGATCCTTGCTTAATATTTTATCTCGTCTTAGGCAAGTGGATAATACTGGGTTAAACTTTGATGCTTCAATAAATGGTGCTTTTTTTAAGAAATTATTTATTAAAATGAATGATCAGACTGATCAAAAGAAAGCTAATAGGATGCAAAAAAAATTAAAAAGAAAATATCAAGGTTGGACAGCAGAATAATTATTTGTTAAAATACTTGTTAGAAAGGATTGACTAAAATGTTTGTTGACGAAGTAGAAATTAAAGTTGAAGCAGGCAATGGTGGTGATGGTTGTACTGCGTTTCGTCGTGAAAAATATATTGCTATGGGTGGGCCTTATGGTGGAAATGGTGGCCATGGTGCAGATATTATTTTTAAGGCAGATGAAGGTTTACATACTTTATTAGATTTACGTTATCAGAAAATTTTAAAAGGTTCAAAAGGTGAAAATGGTCGTGGTAAAAATCAACATGGCGCAGGTGCTGATAATTTGATTGTTAAAGTTCCAGTAGGAACTGTTGTTACTGATTTAGAAACTGGTTTAGTTATTGCTGATTTATCGAAGAATGGCCAAGAAGAGATTATTGCTAAGGGAGGACGAGGAGGAAGAGGAAATACCGCATTTAAAACCCAAACGAATACTGCTCCAAACTATTCTGAAAAAGGAGAAGAAGGAGAACGGAAAAAACTAAAAGTAGAGGTAAAAATGTTAGCAGATGTTGGTCTAGTTGGATTACCAAGTGTAGGAAAAAGTACAATCATCTCTTGTATATCTAAATCGAAACCCAAAATTGCCGCCTATCATTTTACGACATTAAATCCAAATTTAGGAGTAGTAAAAGCAAGTTCAGGAAAAAGCTTTGTTATGGCCGATTTACCAGGATTAATTGAAGGAGCATCAAAAGGAGAAGGACTAGGAGACAAATTTTTACGTCATATAGAAAGAACAAAAATAATTGCTCATGTAATTGATATGAGTGGTAGCGAAGGTAGAGATCCCTATCAAGATTATCAATTAATTAATAAAGAATTAGCAGAATTTAATCAAAAATTAATACAAAAACCTCAAATCATTATTGCTAATAAAATGGATTTACCCCAATCAAAAGAGAATTTAAAAAAATTCAAAACTAAAATAGACAAAGAAATATATGAAGTAATTGCCGCAAAAAATGAAGGACTACAAAAAGTAGTAGATTCTCTTGCCAAAATGTTAGATGACTTACCTGACAATCCACTATACCAAGAGGATGAAATCGAATCTCACATTTTATATCAATTCAAAAAAGAACAGCCATACACAATTACTAAAGATCCAGATGGAACATGGGTAATTTCCGGAAAAGAAGTAGAAAGGATCTTTAAAATGACAAAATTTAACAGTGAAGAAGCCATTTATAGATTTGCTAAAAAAATGAGACGTATGGGAATTGACGATAAACTAAAAGAATTAGGAGTAAAAGAAAACGATATGGTAAGAATCTTAGATTTTTATTTTGAATATAAAGAAGAATGATTATGGATAAAAAAAAAGAAAAAGAATCAGAAAAAAATAGACAAATAAATAAAGATATACTATAATCTAATTAAGAAAAATATAAAAAATAAGCATAAGTTATTCAAAAGAAATCGTCAATGAAACTGCTAAAAGAAAAAATAACTATTTAGCAGAAAAAAACAAAGAAATTTAAATATACAATTTCATTACATTTTGTAAGTTAGGCAAAATATAATGAAATAGAAAGGAATATTAGGACAATGAAAGATGTAAATTATTTAAAAGAAAAAGGAGTAGATATTGAACAAGCTCTAGGATTATTTGGAAATATTAAGACATATAATGATAACATAGGAGAATTTTTAATAGGAATTCAAGACAAATTAGACAAATTAGAAAATTATAAAGAAAATAAAGATTTGAATAATTATAAAAGTTATATCCACACCCTAAAAAATGATGCCAAAAATTTTGGCTTCAAAAAATTAGAAACCATTGCAACGAATCAAGAAAAAATTTGTGGAGAAGGAAATTTATATGAAGTAATTCAAGAACATTCTACTTTAATAAAAGAAGTAGAGCAAGCCAAAAATATTGTAAAAGAATATCTAAATGAAAAAAAAGCATCTAATCAAGAAAATAGTTCTAATCCAAATAAAAGATATCAACAAAAAACAATTTTAGTAGCAGATGATTCCAACATTATTAGAAATTTCGTAAAAAGAATATTTAGTAATCAATACCAAGTAGGTCAGGCACAAAATGGTAAAGAAACAATTGAAATATTAAAAGCAAATCAAGACAATGATAATATTGTCGCAATCTTATTAGACTTAAATATGCCAGAAGTAGATGGATTTGAAGTCTTAGAATATATGAAAGAAAATAATTTATTTCAAAAAATTCCAGTATCAATTATATCAGGAGACTCATCAGCATCAACAATTGATAAAGCTTACCATTATCAAATTGTAGATATGTTAGAAAAACCGTTTACTGAATTAGATGTAAAACGAATTGTAGAAAAGACAGTTGAGTATAACAAAATAACATATTAAAAAAGTTACTTTGAGGAAGTAGCTTTTTTTTGATCAATATCTTCTTTTTGAAAAAGAGGTAATTGCTCTCCAAGTTTTAAAAATTTTACGGTATTAAGAGGAAGAAAGTAAGTATAATAAACATTCTTTTTAGGAAAGAGAATTTTTTCCGTATTAAGTCCTTGATAAAGATAGAGAATAGTATGATTTTGATCAGTTAAAACAACATCAACCTTTTGACAAAAGAAATAAGTATTTTTAAATCTTTTTTTGATAAAACAAATTCCATAATCCAAAGGTTCAAAAACAAACTTCAAACTTCTAAATCTTTCCCAAAAAGTATTCAAAGTCTGGATTTCAATTTTCTTATTTTTCACTTTTAAATACATAATCATCACCAATTAACATAAAAATTATATCACAAGTTCAGATAAAATGTATACAAATATTACATGAAAAAGACTTTATCAATAAAAGGAAGTATGATATCATAGTATAGAAACAAAAGGAGGAAAAATAAATGAGTGGACATTCAAAATGGGCAACAATTCATCGAAAAAAAGGATTATTAGATGCACAACGGGGGAAAGTATTTCAGAAGTTAGCGAAAGAAATTATGGTAGCAGCAAAATCAGGAAGTCCTGATCCAACCCAAAATGCATCCCTACGTCTAGCTGTAGATAAAGCAAAAGCCCAAAATATGCCAAAAGATAATATTCAAAAAGCAATTGAGAAAGCAAAAGGAACTTCAGATGGAGCAAACTACGAAAATGTTCGCTATGAAGGTTATGGACATGGAGGAGTTGCCTTTATGGTAGATTGTTTGACAGATAATCGGAATAGAACAGCATCACAAGTTAGAAGTGCTTTTACCAAAGCAGGAGGAAATTTAGGAACAGATGGTTCTGTAGCATATATGTTTGAACGACGGGGATCAATTATTATCCCAGCAGACTACGATGAAGATACGATGATGATGACTGTATTAGATGCAGGAGCCTTAGATTTTGAAAAAGTAGATAATACTTATATGATTACGACGACTCAAGAGACTTTTATTCCTGTAAAAGAAGCACTTGAACAAGAAAATGTAAAAGAATTTTTGGAATGTGAATTAACCTATATTCCTAATATGGAAGTAACCCTTGACGAAGAAGGGGTAGAAAAAGTTCATCGTCTTGTAGATGTTTTAGAGGATTTAGATGATGTTCAAGATGTATATTATAATTTAAAAGAAGATTAATATGGAAGTACAAAAAAATCAATTAGGAATAACCAATTTTGAAACGCTGGAAGAGGCAGAAAGAAAGATTGTGTCTGATAAACAACAAAAAATCAATAGTTCCATGACATTTGGTGAAAATTGGTTAAATTTAAGGTATTTAGAAAAATTGCATTGCTATTTATTTGGGGATATTTATGAAAAAGAAGATTTAAAAATAAGAACGGTATATGAAAGAGAAGACCTTGAAAAGATTAATGCATTTCTTTTTCAAATTAATCAAAAAGAGCTTACTGAGCAAGAGGAAAAAGTGGCTTTTCAAAAGTTATGGGATTTACAATTATTTAAAGATGGAAATACTAGAACATTGATATCTTATTTTAAAGTATATAAAGAAAAAAAAGAAAAATCAAAGATGATGAACGAAAAAAGTAATGAAAATTTGCTCAAAAATTGGAAAGAAAAATAGGAATATCGTAATCTAATTATTTATTTTGAATTTATCTGTTAGAACCAAATTTACCATTGGCTCTTTTTGATCATGATGATTAGAAGGTTAGTTTTGGTTGCTTGTAAGAAGATAAATTTTAAGATATAATGAAACTGGTGATGAAAATGTATGATTATATAAAAGGAACAATTAGTAGTTTAAAAAATAATGCCATTGTAGTAGAAAATCATGGAATTGGATATTTGATTTATGTACCTAATCCATATTCATTTGAGGTAGGAAAAGAATATAAAATTTTTGTGTATCAGCAAATAAAAGAAGATGAAAATAGTTTTTATGGATTTCAAACAAATGCAGAAAAAGATTTATTTTTAAAATTAATTAGTGTAAAAGGCCTAGGATGTAAAATGGCTCTTCCTATGTTAGCAGTGGGATCAACTGAAGGAATTATGGATGCAATTGAAAGAGGAAATATTTTATATTTAAAGAAATTTCCTAAAATTGGGGAAAAATTAGCCAGACAGATTATTTTAGACTTAAAAGGAAAATTAGAATTTATTGGTGTAGGAATATCAGATGATGAAGTAAATACCGAAGAAGAACTAAAAGAAGTATTGATTGGATTAGGATATAAAGAAAAAGAGATTAAAGCAATTATATCTAAAGTGGATAAAGAACAAACAATAGAAGAACAAGTAAAAGAAGCCTTAAAATTATTATTAAGAAATTAAAAAAAGGAGGGATATGATGGAAAATGAAAGCATCGTAAAGAATTATACCTTAGAAGATGATAATATTATCGATAATACAATTCGTCCGGAAACTATTGTAGAGTATATTGGTCAACAGGATGTTAAAGAAAATATCAAAATTTTTATCGAAGCTGCTAAAATGAGAAATGAAACACTAGATCATGTTCTACTTTATGGCCCTCCTGGATTAGGAAAAACAACACTTGCTTTTATTATTGCCCATGAATTAGGAACAAATATCAAAACAGCAAGTGGGCCAAGTATAGAAAAAAGTGGAGATTTGGCTGCAATATTGTCTTCTTTGGAAGCAGGGGATGTTTTATTTATTGATGAAATCCATCGTATGCCTAGATATATTGAAGAAATTTTATATCCTGCCATGGAAGATTTTTCACTAGATATTATTATTGGTAGTGAAGGAAATAGTAGAAATATAAAAATTGATCTTCCACCTTTTACTTTAGTAGGAGCAACTACAAGGGCAGGGGATTTATCTGCACCGTTAAGAGATCGTTTTGGAATTATTTCTAAATTGCAATTTTATACGATAGAGGAGCTTTGTGCGATTATTCAGAGAACTGCTCGAGTATTATCTATTTCTATTGATGAAGATGCAGCATTAGAATTAGCTAAAAGAAGTAGAGGAACACCCAGAATTGCTAATCGATTATTTAAAAGAGTGAGAGATTTTGCATTGGTTAAAGGAAATGGAAGTATTGATATTGCTATTACCAAAGAAGCTCTGGAAAGATTAAAAGTAGATAATTTGGGATTAGATAATACAGATCATGAACTTCTTTTGGCAATCATTAATAAATTTAATGGTGGACCAGTTGGTATTGAAGCGATCAGTAGTTCTATAGGAGAAGAAGTAACGACAATAGAGGATGTTTATGAACCATATTTATTACAACAGGGATTACTAAAAAGAACCAGCAGAGGTAGAGTAGTAACCGATAAAACATATGAAATTTTAGGAATTTCTAAAGAAAAAAAATAGAAAGATAGGAAAAAAATGTTAGAAGAAAAAGAAACAAAAGAAGAACTAGATCCCATAGAAAGATTAAAAATACAAATCAAAATCCATGAAGAAGAATTAAAACTAAGTTTTTTTGACCCCAATACATTTGAATTAGGAAAAAATTCATTAGCAAAAATGTCAACAAAGCAAAAAGAAAAATATAAAAAAATCTTAATTCAAATTAGAAAGATGATAAGAATAGGAAATCATCAAAATACAATTCAACAATTAAAAACAGCACTATGTGCAAGTATATATATAACAACAGAGGAAGAAAAAATTAAAAATTATGGAGAAAAAGAATTCGTTTTATTAAGTAAATTATCCGGATCAGAATCCCCTTCTTTCTTTGAAACAGCAAATTTATTTTATCCAAATGAGATCATCAGCATAGTTTTAGCAAAAAGTAGAGATTATCTAGAAGCTGAAAATATTTTATTGCTAGTGGAAAAATGGACCAATGAGAAAAAAGAGCCAAAAGAAATATTTGCCAGTATGAAAGAAAAAGATAGAAAAGTTTTGAATGAAGAAGCAAATCAATATCAAAAAGAAATAGTAATAGAAGTGGAGAAGGAACTGAATGAAAGTAGAAGAATTTGATTATGAATTAGATGAAAGTTTAATCGCTCAAACCCCTATAAAAAAAAGAGACCAATCTCGCTTAATGATATTAGAAAAAGAAACAGGGAAAATAGCTCATCAGCATTTTTATAATATTATTGATTACTTAGAAGAAGGAGATACTTTAGTATTAAATGATACCAAAGTGTTACCTGCTAGATTAATTGGAGAAAAAGAAAAAACTCATGCAGTAGTAGAAGTCCTATTATTAAAAAATACTCAAAATGACGAATGGGAATGTCTAACCAAACCAGCCAGAAGAATTAAAGTGGGAACGATCCTTTCTTTTGGAGAGGGAAAATTGAAAGCAAAATGTATTGCCGAAAAAGAAGAAGGAATTAGATGTTTTACTTTTCTCTATGAAGGAATATTTTTAGAAATCTTAGAAGAGTTAGGAACTATGCCATTACCACCATATATTCATGAAAAATTAAAGGAACAAGATAGATATCAAACTGTTTATGCTAAAGAGATCGGAAGTGCTGCTGCTCCAACTGCAGGACTACATTTTACCAAAGAATTATTAGAAAAGATTAAACAAAAAGGAGTAAATATAGTCTATATTACTTTACATGTAGGGTTAGGAACCTTTCGCCCCGTAAGTGTAGAAAAAATAGAAGATCATAAAATGCATAAAGAATTTTATCATATGAGTCAAGAGGTAGCAGATTGTTTAACCGAAACAAAGAAAAATCATAAAAAAGTAATTGCCGTAGGAACAACTAGTACAAGAACATTGGAAACGATCATGAAACAATATCATGAATTTAAAGAATGCAGTGGATGGACCGATATATTTATCTATCCAGGATATCATTTACAAGCAATTGATGGATTAATCACAAACTTTCATCTCCCAAAATCTACTTTAATTATGTTAGTATCCGCAATTGCAGGAAAAGAAAATATTTTAAATGCCTATAAAATTGCTACAGAACAAAAATACCGTTTTTTCTCCTTTGGAGATGCAATGCTAATCATTTAAAAAAGTAAAGGAAAATATCAAATGGAATTAATCAAAGTAGGAGAAAAGACATACTATATAAAAAATCCAACAAATATTGGAATTTATCAAGTAGATGAAGAAAATATTTATTTAATTGATAGTGGAAATGATAAAGAAGCAGGAAAGAAAATTTTAAAAATCATAAATGAGCAAGGTTGGAAAATAAAAGGAATCATTAATACACATTCTCATGCTGATCATATTGGAGGAAACCAAATCATTCAAAGTCGAACTAACTGCAAAATCTATGCTAAAGGAATAGAAAAAAGTTTGATTGAATATCCAATTTTAGAACCAGCCTTTTTATATGGAGCCTATCCTTATCAAGAATTAAAAAACAAATTTTTATATGCTAAACCATCCAAAGTAGAATTAATAGAAAAAGAACATATAGAAGGAATCAAATACTATTCTTTAAAAGGACATTCATATGATATGATTGGAATTAAGACTAGTGATGATGTTTATTTTTTAGGAGATTCTTTACTTAGCGAAGAAACAATAGAAAAATATCATATTTTTTTCCTTTATGACGTAAAAGAATATCTAGATACATTAGAATTGATAAAAAAATTAAAAGGAAAACAATTTATTCCATCTCACGCAAAAGCTTGTAGTGATCTTTCCCGTTTAATATCAACTCATATCAAAAAAATTCAAGAAATATGTAATCAAATATGCAAAATTTGTGAAAAAGAAAAAAGTTTTGAAGAAATCTTAAAAAAATTATTTGAAACATATAATCTTTCCATGAATGCTAATCAATATGTACTAATAGGAAGTACGCTTCATGCATATTTATCATATTTACATGAACAAAATCGTCTAAATTATGAATTTAGAGAAAATCAAATGTTTTGGAAAACAAAAAAAGACAGTTAGAATTTGAATTGATTCTTACAGTCTTTTTTTAAACAACAAATTTGATCATTAAAATATCATTGTATGAAGAATTCTTTCTGTATTGCGAAAATTCATTTTTGCAATTTCTTTTAATTTTTCTTCTCCATATTTTTCAACTATTTCTTCTCCAATTTGGTCAACTTCTTTTCCTGCTCCTTTTGGTAAAGGAATATGAATGGAATCGCTTAATTTATCCATTTCTTTTAAAAAGATATATCGGCTAATAATTGAAGCGCAAGCTACTGCTAAGTTTTTATCTTCTGCTTTTGTAATAAAAGTAATATTTTTTTGGACTGTTGGAATTTCCTTTAAATAATCATAATATCTTGCTTCTCTAGCAAATTCATCAACAATAATATAGTCTACTTTTGGTTTGATCTCTTGCATTAATTGATATAAAACTTGATTATGTAAAATTGCTTTAATTTTATTCATATTGACATTTTTTGTATGCTTTTGATTATATAAGGAATTGGAAACAATCTTGCTACGGTAAGGAATTTTTTTTATGATTTCTAATGCCATTTTTAAAATTTTGCTATCATCGATTTTTTTAGAATCTCCAACACCAAGTGATTCTAAAAAAGGGATATCTTCCTTTCTAACATAAGTAGCCGTAACAACAATTGGTCCAAAATAATCTCCTGTTCCAACTTCATCTGATCCAACAGCATCACAAAAATAGAATTTTTCATTCTTTTTTTGATTTTCTTCTTGTTTTTGCTTGGTATTTTCTAAAGCAACTCCCCACATAGCTGCATCAACATCTGCACTAATTCCTTGAAACATCACTTTACCAGATTCATACATTGTAATTACCGTATCTTCATCTTGTGCCTGAAAGATAGCATAGGGAATTTTTTTATCACGAACCTTATCACGATAATATTCGATCATCTTTTCCTTTATTTCATCATTCACTTTAATGACAACATTCATGGAATCACCTCGAAAATATTATAGCACATTTTCAATATTTCAGTTATAATAAAAATAAAGGATGTGGTCAAATGAATATATTAGATATTGGAATGATTTTATGGATACTGATGTTTGGTATTGTAGGATGGAAAAAGGGAGTAATTAAAACGTCTGTTTCCTTTATTGGGATGATCATTATATTTATAATTTCTTTTGCCTTTAAAGAATCATTAGGTAACTTTTTTTGTAAATATTTTCCCTTTTTTTCTTTTGGAGGAAGTTTAAAAGGAATTGTTTCTATTTCTATTTTAATTTATCAATTAATTGCTTTTTTCATTATTTTTGGTTTTTTATTTGGAATCTACAATATTTTATTAAAAGTAACAGGAATTATTCAAAAATTAGTTAATTTTACTATTATTTTATTGTTACCATCTAAAATAGGAGGATTTATTATTGGAATATTAGAAGGATGGTTAACTATTTTTCTTTTTTTGCTAGTCATTATGGTTCCTTTAAAAGATAATTCCCTTTTTTTAGAAAGTCAATTGATTGATAAAGTAATTTATCATACCCCAATTTTAGCCAACAGTACAAAAAGTATAACTGCATCTATTACTGAAGTATATCATTTAACTGATCAAGTATCTCATCATAAAATTACTTCAAATGAGGCTAATTTAAAAATTATTGATGTTATGTTAAAAGATAAAATTGTTCGGAAAAAGACTATTGAACAATTAATTGTTTTGGATAAGTTAAAAAAAATACATGGGATAGATAAAATTTTAAAGCAATATGAATAAAAGAATAGATTTAGCTTTTCTTTTTTTAGAAAAATAGTCAAACTATTTCAATGAGCATAAGTGGTTAATTTGATGCAAATATACTATATTTATGCATTTCCCTAATTCATTATTTAGAGCAAATAAAATAAAAAAAATGATGAAATAGACTTGTTTCCAAATAGAAGCCTTGATATACTTAAAGAGTCAAATGACAACACAAGGAGGAAAGATATGAAATACGTATACTTATTTAGTGAAGGAAATGCGAATATGAGAGAGCTTCTTGGAGGGAAAGGTGCAAATTTAGCAGAAATGACTAATATTGGATTACCTGTACCACAAGGGTTTACCATCACTACTGAAGCATGTACAAAATATTATGAAGATGGAAGAGAAATCAATGATGAAATTCAATCACAAATTAACGAGTATATTGAAAAAATGGAAAAAATAACGGGAAAGAAATTTGGTGATAAAGAAAATCCATTACTAGTATCTGTTCGATCAGGTGCTCGTGCATCTATGCCAGGAATGATGGATACTATTTTAAATCTTGGTTTAAACGAAGAAGTTGTAGAAGTAATAGCTAAGAAAAGTAATAATCCAAGATGGGCTTGGGATTGTTATAGAAGATTCATTCAAATGTATTCTGATGTTGTTATGGAAGTTGGAAAAAAATACTTTGAAGAATTAATTGACAAAATGAAAGTCAAAAAGAAAGTTACACAAGATATTGAATTAGATGCTGATGATTTAAAAGAATTAGCAAACCAATTTAAGAAAGAGTACAAGAAAAAAATTGGTAGTGAATTTCCAACTGATCCAAAAGAACAATTAATGGGAGCAATTAAAGCTGTATTCCGTTCATGGGATAATCCAAGAGCAAATGTTTACAGAAGAGATAATGACATTCCTTATTCATGGGGAACAGCTGTAAATGTACAATCAATGGCTTTTGGAAACATGGGTGATGATTGTGGAACTGGTGTTGCCTTTACTCGTGATCCAGCAACAGGAGAAAAAGGTTTATTTGGAGAATTTTTAACGAATGCTCAAGGAGAAGATGTTGTTGCAGGAGTTCGTACACCAATGAAAATAGCTGAAATGGAAGAAAAATTCCCAGAAGCATTTAAACAATTTAAAGATGTTTGTAAAACATTGGAAGAACATTATAGAGATATGCAAGATATGGAATTTACTGTTGAACATGGTAAACTTTATATGTTACAAACGAGAAATGGTAAACGTACAGCAAAGGCTGCTTTAAAAATTGCTTGTGATTTAGTAGATGAGGGTATGCGTACGGAAGAAGAAGCTGTTGCAATGATTGATCCAAGAAATTTGGATACATTATTACATCCACAATTTGATCAAGAAAAATTAAAATCTGCTAAACCTATTGGTAAAGGATTAGGAGCATCTCCTGGTGCTGCTTGTGGACAAATTGTCTTTACTGCAGAAGATG
>CANQFO010000024.1 GCA_947599755.1 uncultured Bacilli bacterium | reverse complement strand
GATGCCTTTTCCCTGGATGATCACAAACACCTCCTAGAGTAACATCATGATATAAAATAACATCATCCCCAATAATCGCAGTTTCACCAATAACTACTCCACTGCCATGATCAATAAATAAATTTTTACCAATCACAGCCCCTGGATGAATTTCAATTCCCGTTTTCCTTTTTGCCCTTTCGCTAATATATCGAGCCAAAAAATAATGATTTCTTAAAAATAAAAAATGAGAAATTCGATAATAAAAAAGAGCCCAAAAAGAAGGATAGAAAAAAACTTCCCATACACTCTTAATTGCTGGATCTTTGCTCATAATACATTGCACTTGCTCTCGAATAAAATTCATCAAATCACCTCAATACATCTACTATATTTTATCCAAGAGAAAAACTTTCGCATCGGCTAAAATCATTTTCAAATAAAAAATTTAACCATAACAAAAAGGAAAACAGATCACTCCTTTCTTTGAGAAAAAATACAACCACAATAATTTTGACGATATAA
The DNA here is from genome assembly GCA_947599755.1 of uncultured Bacilli bacterium. GTDB lineage: Bacteria > Bacillota_I > Bacilli_A > RF39 > UBA660 > CANQFO01. The sequence continues at coordinate 13,860 of CANQFO010000024.1, read as the reverse complement.
ATGATAAAGATGAGATAACTCAATACTACGATGATATCCATCATTTTTTTTAAAATCAGAATATAAAAAATAAACTTGATAATGATTTTCCAAATCTTTACCAATCTCATTAATCCAATTGGCATTTTTATAAGGACTAATACTCAACGTAGTCGTAAAATAATCAAATTTCTTTTCTTCAGCAACTTTCGCTGTTTCCTCCAACCGTAATTGATAGCAACAATAACATCTTTTTCCTCGTTCTTTTTCTTTCTCCAACCCTTTAGAAATAGCAAAAAAATCACCTGGATCATATCTTCCCTCAATCAAATGAATAGGATACTTAGTAGAAAAAGAAGCAATAAATTTTTTTAACTCAGATAATCTTTTCTGATATTCACTTTCTTCACTAATATTAGGATTATAATAAAAAATAGTAATATGAAAAAAATCCCCCAATCGTTCCAAAACAGTTGAAGAACAAGGAGCACAACAAGCATGAAGTAATAATGTAGATCCTTCTTTCACATTAGATAACTGCTCTTTCATTTTCAAATCATAATTCATAAAATACACTTCTTTCTCAAAATATTGTATCAAAAAATACTCAAAAATCTAGATAAAAAAAAGGAATATTTGTACTCAAATAACATAAATATTACTATGAATAAAATTGCTTTTAGTTTTTTAACCACAACATTAGCAGGATTTTCTACTTTATTTGGAATCTTACCATGCTATTTCAAACAAAAAAAGAAAGAAACAATTATCAGTTTTTCACTAGCTTTTTCAAGTGGAATTATGCTTACCATATCAGTACTTTCCCTAATTCCAGAAGCAACATCACTAATGACATCAATTTATAAACCAATAATATGTTTTTTATTTGTTTTTCTATTTATTGTAATAGGAATAAACTTTTCTCAAACTATAGATGGAAAAATAGACAAAAAATTTCAAAACAATCCACTATACAAATTAGGAATTATCTCTATCATTGTACTGATGTTACATAATATTCCAGAAGGAATTACCACATTTATTTCAACAACAGCCAATAAAAAATTAGGAATCACCTTATCTTTAGCAATAGCTCTCCATAATATACCAGAAGGAATCTCCATTGCAGTACCTATATATTATGCAACCAAAAATAGAAAAAAGGCCTTTTTTTATACATTAATATCCGGTTTTTCAGAACTTTTTGGTGCCATATTAGCATATCTATTTTTAGCAAAATACATCAACAATTTTTTATTATCATTAATACTAGGAACAACAGCAGGAATTATGATTCATATAGCCATATATGAACTACTCCCAACATCCATAGAATATCACAAACCAAAAATAACCATAATAGCATTTATTTTAGGAGGAATAACTATGCTAATATGTGATGCATTACTATAAAGAAAAATAACTCTTTACTTCCTCATCAATCCACTTCATAATTAAACAAACAATAAAAGTTTGTTCTTTTTGAGTAAGAGGTCTTTTCATCCCAATATGATGCCACCGATATAAACACTTTCGACAACAAGTAGCTGTTGCATGTTGAGCAATAAATACAGGATGTCCAGTCATAGGAGTTTGCTTTCCATCATTATGAATTAATTCTGGTGCTAATCGATGACAAACAAAATCTTTAGCATGCCCTTCCAGTACATCCATTGTTTTCTCTTGAATATAAAAAATATCTTTCTCTTTTAAATGAAATTTGCTTCGAAATTTAGATTTTTGTAATTTTTTTATCTTATCACTTAAAAATTTGTCTTGTTCTTCTGTTAACTTCATTTTTCTACCCTTCTCTTATCCATTATTGATCATAGGGTAAATTATTGCAAATATATCCATCTGCTAAATTTTCAAATTTTAATAATTCCTCTTTGCTCCCTATCGTCCATATTAGTATGGGACAATATTTACGAATTTTTTGAATTGTTTTTCTCTGAATCATTTTTTTCGAAACAGCTAAAAAATCTGGTTTACAATAATACAGTAATATTTTGCTATGAGCTAGATAATTATAGAATCGATTATGGTAATCATGGTGAATTAATAAACCGCAAGTCATTTTTGGATAATTTTTCTTCATCCAGTGTACAATTTTAGGATTAAACGATTTCACTATATATTTTCCATCATAATTTTCTAATTCTTGAGTTAGTATTTTCCCCATTTTTTCTATTCGATCAGTACTTTTTATCTCAATATCTAAATAAACTTTACCTTGCACTAATTGAAGTACTTCCTGTAAGGTAGGAATTTTCTCTTTTGTATTTAATAGAATCAATTCTTTGACTTCTTGAAGAGACAAGTCTTGAAGAAAATGTTTTTGATTTGTTAATCGGTCTGTTCGATTATCATGAAATACAACCAATTGATTATCCTTAGTTAGTTGAACATCCAATTCAATTGAATATCCATAAGCTATCGCTCTTCGAAAAGAGTGTAATGTATTTTCTAAAATAGTTTGATTATTCCAAATTCCACGATGAGCAAACAATTTTCCAATAAAATCCTGATCTTTTTTCTTTCTCACCTAACCAAATCCTTTCCATATAAATAACCACAAAAGAAAACCTTTTATGATTAAACATATGCATAAAATAAAATAATCTTGATTTTTTTATCATTTAATATCATAAATTTTCCCAATTCTAAACCTAACAATTTCCTCAATTTATATAATTTCTAATCTTAATTCTCTTCTGAATCTAAATTTAACTCTATCATATCAATAGTGTATCCATCATTAACTTCTTTGATATTTAAGTTTTCAATAAATAATGTAGCTTTAAAATCTTTTATAGATAATTCTATTGCTTTTTTTAGTTCTTTATTCAAACTTAAATCCAAATTCTTAATTGGTGTCTTTAATGAAACATTTTTATTTGATTTTTCTCCTCTAGCTTGACTAATAATATCAATCATATCATTACCATTTTTAATTTCTTTATCAAATTTAAAATCAAGAGGTTTAATTTCTGTTAAATGGATTGATTTGCTATCATGATATAATTCTTGATATACCTCTTCGGTAATAAATGGGAAGAAAATACTAAAATCTTGCAATAATTTATAAAGAATAGTGTAAATAGTTTTTTGTCCTGAATATCTTGGTATTTCACCAAATTCTTCTGGTCTATACAATCTATGTTTTACTATTTCTATATAATTATCGCAGAAATTCCAAAAGAATTTTTCTAGATGATTCAATGCTAATCCAACTTCATATTCGTCCAAATATTTGATAAAACCTTTTTCCATTTCTTGGAAAGATCCTAAAATCCATTTATCGACATATTCATAATTGTTAAAGTCTTTATCCTCATAATCAGCTAAATGCATTTCAATAAACTTAGATACATTCCATATTTTATTGACTAATTTTTTACCTCTTAAAAGTGTTTCTTCACTAAATACAATATCTGTTCCAAGTCTTCCAGATCCTGCCCAGTATCTAATAACATCAGCAGAATATTGATTTATCAACTCAATAGGTTCTACTTTACTATTACCCTTGGATTTACTAATTTTTTCGCCTTTATTAGCCATAACAAATCCTGAAATCATTACATTATCCCATGGACGAGTGCCAAAATGATAAAAACTTTTTACAATAGTATAAAAATCCCAAGTTCTGATTATCTCTGAAGCATTTGTTCTAACACTCATTGGTTTTAAAAATCTCTCATAGTTTTCTTTTTCACCATATCTCATATTAATTAATGGGGTTACTGAAGAAGTTGCCCATGTATCCATAACATCTGTTTCTGGGATAAATTCTTGACATTTACACTTAGAACATTTATCTATACTAGGATGATCAACTAATGGATTTACAGGTAAATCTTCCTTTTTGGCAAAAATTGGTTCTCCACATTCTTTACAATACCAAACAGGAAATGGTACACCAAAATATCTTTGTCTTGATATACACCAATCCCAAGCAATATTATTTACCCATTCCTCATACCTAGTATACATATGTTCTGGATACCACTTAATTTCATTACCAATTTTTAAGAAATCCTCTTTATGATTCATAATATCAATAAACCATTGTTTCATAACAGAGTATTCAACTTCTTTACCACATCTTTCATGTGTTTGAACTTCATGTTCTAATTCTTCAATTTTAACTATATATCCACCTACTTGTAAATCTTCAATAATTTGTTTTCTAGCTTCCTTTATTTTCATTCCACCATAGTTTGGAACTTCAGAACTAATTCTTCCATCATCAGTAAAAATATATTTTAAAGGTAAATTGTATTTTTTCCACCATTCAATATCTGTCTGATCACCAAAAGTACAACACATAACAACACCTGTACCTTTATCAATAGCAACTTTCTCATCTGCCATAATAGGTACATCAACATTAATTACTGGAATATGAGCAGTTTTTCCAATTAAAGACTTATGAACTTCATCATTTGGATTTACAAATACACAAACTATAGCAGGAAGTAATTCTGGTCTAGTAGTAGCAATAGTAAATTCTTCACCATCTTCAACCGTTTTAAAATTAACATAATTAAATGTTGTTCTTATTGTTTTAGTTTCAAGCTCCGCTTGTGCAATAGAGGTTAAACATTCATTACACCACAAAGCAGGACTTTCCTTATGATAACAATGTCCTTTTTCAATTAAATCCAAAAATGACATTTGACTTATCTTTATTGTTGATGGACTGACAGTTTTATAATGGATATCCCAATCTGTACTAACACCCATTTTACTAAATAAAGTCTGGAATTCTTTTTCATACTTATCAGTTGTTTCATAGCATAATTTAGAAAACTCTTCTCTACCTATTTCATGAGCTTTTTTACCTTGTTCTTTTTCAACCAGCCTTTCACTTGGTAATCCATTATCATCAAATCCAAATGGATAAAATATATTATATCCTCGTAATCTCTTATATCTAGCAATCATTTCTGTTTGAGAATATGAGAAAATATGACCTATATGTATTTTTCCATTTACAGTTGGTGGAGGAGTATCAATAGAAAATACTTCTCGTTTATCTGGCTTAAACTCATATATTTTATTTTCTTTCCAGTACTCCAACCACTTATTTTCTTTTTCTACCGCATTATATTTTTTATCTAACATCTTCTGCTCTCCTTTTCATATAATTCTGAATGATTATTCTCATTTCTTCTAATTGTTCTCTCAGTTTCTTACTAATTCCTTTTTGTTCATAAACCTCAATTTCTTGATTAATATAGTCTTTTTCTCTTAAAATATCCATACTTTCCCAAAAGGCAATATCAAAAACAAATCCTAGTGAGATAGCCAATCTATCTACTTTTGTTTTTAGAATAGATCTATCCACTAATTGTTCTTTTTTTAACTGATTAAAAACCTCTTCTGAAAAACTTTCCTGATCCATCGGAAGAGAGACCTCTTCTATTGCATACAAATATAAAATATCAATCTTATCTGCATCTTTTACTAAATTACAAAATAATCTTTCTTTTGTTGTCAAATCTTTAGGAAGTAAATATTTATTATGGTATTTTACTACTTTTAAAATCACAGAATCAAATTTCTTTTCTTTTGAAAATTTACGAATAAAATCATGATCTTTTAATATTTTTACTCCTAAATCTCCATGATCAATACTTTTCGAATCAACAAAAGTTTGATATCTTTTGTATTGCTCAAACCGAGCAATATCATGCAAAAGTCCACATAATTTAGCTAGTTCAATCTCTTCTGATGATAATTTTTTTCTTCTTGCTATTTCTTCACATAAATTCATCACTCGTAAAGTATGATCGATTTTTAATTTAATTGCTTTTCCTAATCCTAAATTTAAATAAGTTTTTGTATAGGTTAAAAATTCCTCTCTTGCTTGTTCCATATTTTCCTCCAAAAAAATACGATCTCTCCCTAAGGACGAAATCGTATCGTGGTACCACCTTATTTTCTATTTTCAATAGCTTAACATTATTAACGGAATGATCCGGGATTTTCTACTGTTTTCAAAAATCATGCTCCTCTGCTACCTTCCATAAAAAATGATATTCATTTTCACCAACCATGAACTCTCTTAAACATTTTTTTCTGTACTCCTCAGATTCTTTGCATCTGCTGTTAGTATAGCTTATTTTCCTTAATTTTTCAAGAATAATTTTACTAACACAAAAATCAAAACACTTGCAACAAAAATTACCACCATTTAAAAATTACCACCATTTATTTAATAATAAAATTAAAAAACAGTTAAATAACTTAATGTCTATAAGCATATTTAAATTGACATTTCATTTTTCAATTAAATTATTCACAAATATTTCTTTCGTTAATTTACAACTTAAAGTATAAATGATAAAATAATTTTACAAGGAGGTTATCCATGAAATTAAATAAAGATATTTTAGGAAAAAAGCGAAAAGACTATTTAAGTTGGGATGAATTTTTCATGGGAATTGCAAAATTATCCGCAGGAAGAAGTAAAGATCCAAACACCCAAGTTGGAGCATGCATTGTAAGTAAAGAAAATCGAATATTATCAATTGGTTATAATGGAACACCAAACCATTTTAATGACGATAATTTTCCATGGAATCGTGAAGGAAAAACAAAAAACGAAACAAAATATCCCTATGTATGTCATGCCGAATTAAATGCTATTTTAAACTATTCAGGAAGCAGAAAAGACTTAGTAGGATCAAAAATTTATGTTGATCTATTTCCCTGTAATGAATGTGCAAAAGCAATCATTCAATCAGGAATATCAGAAGTAGTATATTTATCTGACAAATATATAGGAACAGAAGAAAATGAAGCTTCAAAATTATTATTTGATCAATGTGGAATTACCTATCGAAAATTAGAAGAAAAACATCAAAAAACACTTTGCCTTTCACTAAAACCTGATGAAAAAATTTCCTACCTAAAAGAAAAGATATAATAAAAAAATGAAAATATTTAAAAATCCAAAAAGCTACCAATCAGTAGCTTTTTATCTATTCTATCAAATAATTATTTCTTACTTAAAAACAAAAATTAATCATCATAAATCTTTCATTAACTATCTTCTTCTATCTTTTCTACCTCTGGATACGTTTTTCCCTTTTGATCAACAATAGCTTTTTTAATAATTAAATTCTTTTGCAATTGACCAGTTTGTTGATCAGCTATTTTCTCATTTTCAACAATTTTTTCGATTGCCTTTTTTCCATCAATAACCTTACCAAAAGCAGCATAATTTCCATCTAAATAAGAAGTTTTCTCTAACATAATGAAAAACTGACTTCCTGCCGAATCATATGAATTACTACGAGCCATAGATACAACCCATTTATCATGAAGTAAATCATTATCAATTCCATTTTCACGAAATTCTCCTTTAATAGTATATCCTGGTCCCCCTGTACCTTTTCCATCAGGATCGCCACCCTGCAATACAAATCCAGGTACTAAACGATGAAAAGTATTATGATCATAAAAACCATCTTTTACCAAAGAAAGAAAATTATTCACTGTATTAGGAGCCTTTTCTGGATATAATTCAATAACAATACTTCCATAATTTTGAATATCCATAGCAACAACTGGATTTTCCGTTTGATATTTCTCCAAAGAAACTTCATGACCTTCACTCGAATAATCAATTCCTAATAAATCTTCCCAAACATCATCCTGAGATTTAGAACATCCTGTCATAAATAATACTACACTTATCAATAAAAAAACAACAACTAACTTAATCTTTTTCATTATCTATTTTCCTCCTCTTTCTTCAAAATATCTCTAGCAGCAACCAATCCTGTCGCTGCTGCAACAACAATATTTCCAGCCTTTCCAGCCCCATCACCAATAAAATAAATATCCTCATTCTCTAATTTAAAATGATTATTTGTAATAATCTCATTACTAAAAAATTTAATTTCTGGTCCATATAACAAAGTTTCATCATTATTTACCCCAGGAATAATTTTATCCAACTTTTCCAACCCCTCTAAAATATTCGTAATAATTCGATGAGGCAATACCAACGCTAAATCTCCAGCAACACAATCTTTTAAAGTTGGTTCAATAAATCCTTTATTAATTCTTTTCCAAGTAGAACGATGACCAGTTCGTAAATCTTTCAAAATTTGAATAATCGGTTTAGAATCCCCTAAAACATTGGCAATTTTAGCAATAGACTCACCATATTCCCTAGTATTCGTAACAGGCTCAGTCAAATTAACCCGACTAATAAAAGCAAAATTACTATTATTTGATTTCTTTTCCTTTAAAGCATGCCCATTCACACAAATATAACCATAATAATTTTCCTTAGCAACAAAACCTAAAGGATTAGTACAAAAAGTACGAATTTCATCTCCATAAGTATCCGTTTTAATAAATATTGTAGGATCATAAATTACATTAGTAATCTTTTCCAATATTTCTTTTCTTACTTCTACACGCACACCAATTTCAATACTTTGAGATAAATAAGGAATATTATATTTATCTGCTAATGCTTGCACCCACTTAGCACCCGTTCTTCCTGGAGCAACAATAACTTTTTTACCCATAATTTCTTTATCTTGATTATAAATTACTTTATACCCACCTTTTTCCTTTAAAATATCACACACGTCTGCATTTTCTAACAAATCTACTTTCATTTTTTCTAATTCGTTACTAAAATTTGCAATATATCCAGGAAGATGATCACTACCTAAATGCTTTTGCTTAATTAATAGTAACCTCGCTCCTTGTATAGCAATCTTTCGCTTAATTTCGTTAGCTTCTTCCATATTACTAGGAAAAGTTTGACTATCCATTTTAAATTTCGTAAAAATTTTTTCCGTATCATCAATTAACTGATAAGCCTCACTTTCACTCATATACTTAAATAAATCACTTTTCCCTAATTTCGGAATAAAATTTAATTTTCCATCAGAAAAAGTACCTGCTCCACCATATCCAGACAAAATTTGACAAGGTTGACAATTTTTACAAGGAACCTTATTTTTACTCATAGGACAAAATCTTTTTTCAACACGTCTACCTTTATCTAATAAAGCAACCTTTAATTGACTATTTTTACTTACTAATTCATATGCTGCAAATAACCCCGCGGGTCCTGCTCCAATAATTACCACATCATACTTCATATTCATCACCACCTTAAGTGTAACATAATTTCTTTTTTTTTACTAATTAATTATAAAATATGATACAATAAAATTGGTGATAATCCATGGTAACTCGTGAAGTATTAAATCAAAACAAACAACAAAAAATTATTGAAGAACAGCAAAGAGAAACAAGAAAAAAAATTGTAATATTCATACTAAAACTAATAATAGTATTAATCACTATCTTTTTCCTTTTATATTTTTATACAACATACAGTTCCACAACTAGTATCATAGTAAAAGAAAAACGTATAATTAATGAAAAAATCCCTTCTAATTTTAATGGAATAAAAATAATTCATTTTTCTGATCTACATTATGGCACAACAATATTTGAAAAAGAAGTAAAAAAAATTGTCAATCTAATCAACGAAAGAAATCCAGATCTAGTTCTTTTCACAGGTGATTTAATTGATCAAAATTACTCACTTTCATCAAAAAAGCAAGAAAAACTAATTGCACAATTAAAAAAAATTAATGCTAACTTAGGAAAATATGCAATAATGGGAGAAGAAGATGAAAAAAATTTTACTACTATTTTTAATCAAAGTGATTTTACTATTTTAAATAATGACTATGAACTAATTTACAAAGATAATTCACAACCAATTCTATTAATAGGTCTTGCTAGTTTATTACAAGAAAAAAGAGATATCGATCAAGGATATCGCTACTTTAAAGAACCTACTGCAAATAAAAATATCTTTACAATAAGTCTATTACATGAACCAGACTCAACTAACGAAATAATTAATCATTACCCTACTGACTTAATCTTAGCAGGACACTCTCATAATGGAACAATCCGAATTCCTTTCTTAGGAGCAATAAAAAAAATAAAAGGCGCACAAGAATATGATCAAGAATACTATAACCTTAAAAATTCACAACTATATATTTCCAGTGGTCTTGGTACAAATGGTCCAGGTTTTCGCTTATTCTGCCATCCAAGTATAAATTTTTTTCGTTTATCTAATCAATAAATCTATTTTTTAGAAAAGAAATTTATCAATTTTGATAAAAAATGAGTCTTTTCTTTTTTTTGACCTAAACGATTCTCTTGATTATAAATATCTAAAGAACCAATTTTTTTATCCTTTAAATAAATATTAATGTTACCAATTTCTTGATTTTTTAATTTCTGATTACTAATCATTACAGTAGTCTTAATTTGATTGACTTCCTGAACAGTCAACGGATAAGTAAAGGATTTCTTTAAATATGCTACACCATCATAAAATACCTTATCAATAGCAAAACTATCTTTATCAATGATAGTATAATTTTGATATTTTGAAAAAATATTTTCATATAATGATTTATGATTTTGATAAATATTTGCATCATTCAAAGTAACAATAGTTAAATTTAAACCATTTTTAGTAGCAGTAGTAACTAAAGTTTTTCCAGCACTTGGAGTATATCCATTTTTTCCTCCCGTACAATTTTCATAACTAGATAATAATTTATTTCGATTATACCATAAATAAGTTTTTTCACCTGTTGATACTGTATATTTTTTCGTTTTGACAATCTTTCGATATATCCGATTTTGATAAGCATATTTAGAAAGTAATGCCATATCATAAGCAGTAGAATAATTTTGAGACTCTTCATCTAATCCATGAGGATTGGCAAACACAGTATTTTTCATTCCAATTTCTTGAGCTTTTTCATTCATTTTTTTAACAAATTCATCTTCCGATTTAGATACAGCAACCGCCAAAGCAACTGCTGCATCATTTCCACTACGCAAAAGAAGTCCATATAATAAGTCTTTTATCTTTATTTTTTCTCCAACTTCGATATAAATATTAGTACCATACATTTTTAAAACTTCGTCCCCAATCTCTACAGTATCTTCAATATTACTATTTTCTAATGTAACTATTGCTGTCATTATTTTAGTAATTGATGCAATTAATCTTTTTTCATTAGCCTTTTTTTGATATAAAACTCTTCCACTATCTAAATCCATAACAATACTAGAATAAGCAGTATCCTTAGCACTTACATTATGAGTAAATAAAACTATACAAATAAGGAAAAAAGAAAAGACTTTTTTTCTCATGCAATCACCTACTTAAGTTTATGATTGGCTTTTTAGTTTATTCATCCAGCAATAAACGTTTTTCTAAATAAAACGAAATTTCAAATAAAAATTAACGTATTAAAAATAAATAATTAACTGAATTTGATTATTCAATATGATTATGATAAAATTACTACATTGAATGGGAGGAAACAATTATGGATAAAGAAAAAAAATTTGTACAAGAAATTACTGCCCGCGATGAAGATTTTGCCAAATGGTATACCGATGTAGTAAAAGTTGCTAAACTTTGTGAATATTCTAATGTCAAAGGTTGTTTGAATTATTTACCTAATGGATATGCAATTTGGGAAAATATCCAAAAAAACCTAGATGAAAGATTTAAAAAAACAGGAGTAGAAAATGTTTATTTACCAGTATTAATTCCAGAGAGTCTCTTACAAAAAGAAAAAGATCATATAAAAGGATTTGCTCCTGAGGTTGCATGGGTTACTCAAGGAGGAGAAGAAAAATTAGAAGAAAGATTTTGTATTCGCCCTACTTCTGAAACTTTATTTTGTGATATTTGGCAAAAAATAGTAAAATCTTACCGTGATTTACCTAAAGTATGGAATCAATGGAATTCTGTACTAAGATGGGAAAAAACTACTCGACCTTTTCTTCGTTCACGTGAATTTCTATGGCAAGAAGGCCATACCCTTCATGCTACTAGCGAAGAAGCAGAAGAACGTACAAAACAAATGTTTCAAGTTTACTATGATTTTGTCACACAAGATTTAGCTATTCCTCTAATTTGTGGTAAAAAAACAGAAAGTGAAAAATTTGCTGGCGCAAAAGATACTTATACAATAGAAGCCATGATGCATGACGGAAAAGCCTTACAATCAGGAACAAGTCACTTTTTTGGAAATAACTTTCCAGATGCCTTTGGCATAAAATATTTAAATAAAGAAAATAAACTATGCAGTGCTTATGAAACATCTTGGGGAATGTCCACTAGAATCATAGGAGCTATCATTATGGTGCATGGAGATGATTCTGGTTTAGTACTTCCTCCAAAAATCGCTCCTACACAAGTTATGGTAATTCCTATTGCTCAAAATAAATCTGGTGTATTAGAAAAAGCAAATGCCATTGTAATGAAGTTAAAAGAAGAAAATATTCGGGTAAAAATTGATGAAAGAGAAAAAAGTCCAGGTTTTAAATTTTCAGAACAAGAATCTTTAGGAATTCCTTTACGAATAGAAATTGGCCCAAAAGATATCGAAAAAAATCAAGTTATCATTACTAGACGAGATACTAGAGAAAAAATTATCATATCTATTGATAAATTGACTACGGAAATACCAAAAATTATGAAACAAATACAAAATGACATGTATAATCGAGCTAAAGAATTTTTAGATACTCATATCTATACTGCACACAATTTAGAGGAAATGAAAAAAATTAGTCAAAATCAAATTGGATTTATCAAAACCATGTGGTGCGGAAATAAAGAATGCGAACAAAAAATTAAATCTGAAATTGAAGGATTCAGTTCAAGATGTATTCCAATAAATTCAACAGAAAAAATCACAGATCATTGTATTTACTGTGAACAAAAAGCAAAACATATTGTTATTTGGGGAAAATCATATTAGATTTTCTTTTTTTAATTGAAAAAAATATAAATTACCATTTTTTTCCAATAAACGACTTGGATTTTTTATTCATTATTCTATAACAATAGTACCTAAAATATCGGTTAAATATTCATCAGTTAAATCATGTGTATTCATAAATATAAATATATAACGTTGATTATTTTTTAAGATACTAACTTCTTTCATATTATTCTTTAAATTAAATATATACCCTTCATAATCTCCATTGATTAAAGTAATATTATCAACCACAGGCATAATAACAGAGACCATTCGTTGAATTACATAATTTTCTTTCATTTGTTTTACACTTGTAAAGATATTGGTTTTTACATTTTTTTGTTTCCATAAATATTGAAATAATTCTATATCATTATCAATATTATTTTCCTCTAAAATACTCGCTAAATCTGTATTTACAATTCGCATATCTTTTGTACCAAACAATGTTTTATCTGCTTGAAGTAAATATACATAAGTATCGGCAAAACCCATCCAAAATGTCTTAATTACCTTCTGATTTTCATCTCTCATCACTAATTTAGGAGATGTATCAGAATCTACATTAGACTCTAAACGTTCATAATTTTTAAAATCGTCCCTTATTTTCATATTTTTAAATTCAAAATAATCACTATTTTGTAAATCTTTTTTTCTGATAGTAAGTATATTATAAATATCAAAAGAAACTTTAAAATTTGGATCAACATGATAATAAATCAAATGAATTCCCTGATAAATAAAATAAACAAAGAATAAAATACTAATAAAAATAATAACTTTTTTCATCATCGTTACTCCTATATTTATTATGATATAATTTAAAAAATTAAGTAATCAATATGATAAATCAAATAAAAAAAAAACAAAATTCTAAGTGTTTTTTAAGGGCTATGAATATCAAATTATTATAAAAGCCTTGATTTACAAGGCTTTATAAACATAATGGTCGGGAAGACAGGATTTGAACCTGCAACCCCTTGGTCCCAAACCAAGTGCTCTACCAAGTTGAGCCACTTCC
>CANQFO010000023.1 GCA_947599755.1 uncultured Bacilli bacterium | reverse complement strand
TATAATATTCTCGATCAGTAACTCCCTTAATCTTTCCATAAATAGCTTTATCAATAGCAGTAAATCTTCCTGATAAACCTTCTGCAGGAGTAGCCAAACAAGCAAAATTTAAATGATACTTAATAGCATATTCATCACATTTTTTTCGCATAAACTGAATAATTTCAAGCCCTAACTTTTGACTTTCCTCACTCTCACCATGATGTTTTCCCGTCAATGCTTTCAAACATTCAGCAAGACCAATAAATCCAATAGATAATGAACCATGTTTCCATACTTTTCTTAATCGATCTGTTGGTTTTAATTTTTCTCCATTAGTCCAAACCCCTTGTCCTAATAAGAATGGAAAATTATAACATCTCTTATTACATTGAACTTCAAATCGCTCAAGCAATTGATCCTTAACCGTATCCATTAAATCTGTTAACTCCTGATAAAAACCTTTAATATCAGCTTTTTCTCTCTCTTTCAAAGCAATACCATATTTAATTCCCAATCTTGGTAAATTAATTGTAGTCCAAGAAAGATTTCCTCTTCCAGTAACTACTTCATTATCAGGAGCCGTAACATCTGCAATAACACGTGTACGACATCCCATATAAGCAATTTCCGTATTAGGATTACCAGCTTTATAATATTGCAAATTAAATGGAGCATCAATAAATGAGAAATTAGGAAATAGCCTTTTAGCAGAAACCTTACAAGCTAATTTAAATAAATCATAATTTGGATCCCCTGGATTATAATTTATCCCTTCTTTTACCTTGAATATAGATACTGGAAAAATAGGAGTTTCTCCATGTCCCAATCCTCTATCAGCTGAAAGTAAGAAATTCTTAATAACCATTCTACCTTCTGGAGAAGTATCTGTTCCAAAGTTAACAGATGAAAATGGTACTTGTGCTCCTGCACGAGAATGCATAGTATTTAAATTATGAATAAAAGCTTCCATTGCCTGTTGAGTTGCCCGATCCGTTTTTTGTAAAGCTTTTTCATAAGATTTTTCAAATATCTCATGAATCCTACCAGAATCCTTTTGATAATCTGATAATGTTTTAATATCAAAATCTATACTTTCTATTTTATCAATTTCACGAACAATACGATCCAAATTAATAACGGGTAAAAATCCTTCCAAATCTAGAAAATCATATATTGTTTGCTTTAATTGCTTTTTAAATGTCTTTAAAACTCCTGGTGCTAAATAATAATCAAGTGCTGGAATAGATTGTCCCCCATGTTGATCATTTTGATTTGCTTGAACTACAATAGCTGCTAAAGAACCATAAGTTGAAATATCTTGAGGAGGTCTAACATATCCATGCCCTGTATCAAATCCATTTTTAAATAAACGAGACAAATCAATCTGACAACAAGTAGTAGTACCCATTGCTAGAAAATCCATATCATGAATATGAATCGTTCCTTCATCATGCATCTTAGCATATTCAGGTTTCATCAAATAAGCTTTAGCAAATTCCTTAGAAACAGTAGCACCATATTGTAACATAGTACCCATAGGAGAATTTCCATCAATATTAGCATTTTCTCTTTTAGCATCTTCTTCACTAGCAGATTTTAATCCCAAATTTTCTAAAGACTTTAAAAATTTATGAGTTTTCTTATCAGCAAAAAAGGATTGACGAGATTGATTTCTTCTATCACGATACTCATTAAAACTTTTATATACATCTTCATATCCTTTATTTAAAAGCGCATCTTCAATAAAATCTTGAATTTCTTCAATTTGAATTTTATCCTTGTCTTTAACCGTTTTTTCCAATCTTTTCAAAACCAATTGATAAACTTTTTGTACATCACTACTAGTATATTTTTTTCTCTTCTCTTCTTCATCATCATCAATTTCTACACTATCAAACCCTTTTTTTATGGCTAAAGCAATTTTTTTACCATCAAAACTTACCTTTTTTCCACTTCTTTTTATTACTGTTAATTTTTCTAAATCTTCACTTACCTCTACCATAAAAAATACCTCTTTCTTTCTTAAATTTCTAAATTCATTTTATGAAGAAATTTTTCAAAAATCAATACCAATTTTAGTCACTTTTTCATCCAATATTTTACTTTCGTTGATATAGAAAGAAATCATCAAAAAACTTTTTTTAAAGAGTTGACAGCAATTTACAGAATTAGACAAAATTTAAAAAAACAGCAAAGTCAATATTTGATTTTTTTTATTTTTTATAATAAAAAATATAGAAAAAGTGTTATTTTTCAACAAATTAAAATTAAAAAAAATTAAAAAAAAGCATTTTTTAAAAAAATGATTTTTTATTTTTTTATTTTTTTTCATTAGTTGATCCAAAACCGCCTATACGTTTTCCAATAGATTTATCTCTATCACATAACAAATATTTAATAAAAACAGCCTGTCCAATCGTATCTCCTTTTTTAACAAAAATATCATGATCACTACAGTTAAAATAAGCAAAATAAAAATGTCCATCATTACTCTCATTTCCATAATAATCAGAATCCATAAGTCCCACACTATTAGCAAGTAAAAACCCTTTTTTAGGACCACTGCTACGATTTAATAACAAAACACACTCATCATCCTGACAATAAGCTTTTAATCCTGTAGGAACTAAAGTAGGTGGAATTCCTGGATAATATTTAGGAATAACAATATCTTCTGCTGCTTCTATATCATAGCCAGCTGAATGAGCAGTTTTTCGAACAGGCAAATGAATTTCTTTATCCTCATAACCTTTTGCAACCTCAAATCCTCTATTTTTCATTATTCTAATCCCTCCAAATTTTTTTGATTATCAATATATAATATTTTCTCCCCCTCTGTCAAACTTTTCCCAACATCAATAATACATTGATTACTACTACCAACATAATGTAATTTCTCAAGTGCATATCGTAAAACAAATTTTCCATCCAATAACACATCAATATGATGAAGAATCGTATCCAAATCCACATCCATTCTCATTTGTTCTAACAATTCCTCCCATCGATACCCAGTATAGCACCAAATAGACTTATCAGGAAATTTGCTCTTAACCTCCAAAACCAATTCAGCAATACATTTTCGATTACCTAAAAACAAAGGATCTCCTCCAGACAAAGTAAGACCACTACACCAATCTTGAGAAAGTTCAGAAAAAATTTCTTCCTTTGCAGATTCATCAAAGAAAACTCCATCATCCGGATCCCAAGTAATCGCATTTTGACAAGCATGACAATGATGATCACAACCACTAACCCATAAAACAACCCGTAATCCTTCACCATTTAACATATCTGCTTTAGTAATATTATGATACCTCATTACATAGACTTCCTTTCCGAAATTTCCACCATTTTGGCATTGCTAAGCATCGTATCACCATGAACCCTCGAATAAGATAAATACCCATTCATTCGATCGATTTTCGTCAAATCCGTACTACCACATTTTGGACAAACATCCATATCCAACTCCTCATGACCACAACGATTACAGTAAGCTAAAGACAAATTAACTCCTTCATAAAATCCCATATCCATAGCACGTTCAATATAAGTAAGCATAGCCTTCGTATTATAACTTAAATTATAACGAACATATTGAATCCGACCACCTTTACAAAGTTCCCAAAAACGATTTTCCAAATTTTGCTTCTCAATCCCCGTAATATCTTCCCAAACACCACAATGAAAACTATTAGAAACATACTCACGAGAACTAACTCCCTCAATAACACCATATTTCTTTCTAAATTGCTGAATCTGTAAACCACATAAATTTTCAGCAGGAGTACCATAAATAGCATATAAAATTTGATCTTTTTCCTTAAACTCCTGTGTCTTTTGATTAATATAAGTTAATACTTTTAAAGCAAAATCACCATCTTCAACAATGCTTTTTCCATTATATAAAACCTGTAATTCATTTAATGCAGTAATTCCAAACGATGCCGTAGAAGATTTCAAAATTGGCTCAATTGCTTCCTCTGGCTTTAAATTTCCGCCATAAAAACCTCCTTGACAATATGCAAGTGGATTAGTAGATGCCTTCCTCTTTGATAAATAACGATAAGTCCGAAGATGAATTTTTCGAATCATTTCCAAATAATAATCTAAAACTTCATAAAAATCCTTTTGCTCTTCTCTAGATTTAGCTAAAATCATAGGTAAATGTAAAGAAATAGCTCCAATATTAAACCTACCAATAAAAACTGGTTTATCATTCTTATCTTTAGGATTCATTCCTCCTTTTTCATACCAAGGAGACAAAAATGCTCGACATCCCATAGGACTAACAATTCTTCCATACTTCTTATACATTTCTGGAACATAGCCTTCACCAGTCAAAGATAAATAATCTGGATACATTGCTTTTTTACTACACTCAATAGCACATAAAAAACTATCTCTCAACTTTCCCCCTTCTCCATGAAGTTTTTTATCATATAAAAATACCAATTTAGGAAATAAAGTCGGTCTTTTAAAACCTTTTTTCCCTTGACCCTCACGATGAACATTCAAAATTGTTTTCGTAATCATCACCGCAAAAGGATCAGAATCAACACCAAAAGTAAACGTAACAAAAGGATAATCTCCTCTACTTGAACTAACCGTATTTAATTTATACTCAATTCCCTGATATCCTTGTTCACATTCCCTTTGAACTTTTTTTATCGCATAATCACGAGCCTCATCCTGATATTTTTTTCCCTTGATTTCCAAATATTCTTGATAATACTGATCATAAGATAACCTCGCATATTTTTTTAATGTAGTATCCACCTCTGGTACCGTAAATCCTCCATATTGCATAGCAGTAGTATTATTAATTACATCTCCCATAACATTAAAAGCAGTTTGTAAAGTTTTAGGCTCAGTATACCAAATATTACTCATTTCAAAACCATCTTTTAACACATTAGCCATATCAAATAAACAACAATTCATTGTATCCCGTCTTGCACTCATATCATGAATATAAATATATCCATCCTTACAAGCCTCAATCTCTGCAGGAGTCAAAAAGAATTTTTTATAAAGCTCCTTATTTAAACTATTATAAATTAAGCACCTCTGAGTAGTAACCAAAGCACTATCCATATTAGAACATTCCTTATCTCCAATATAAGTAATAACCTGAGCTTTCTTATAAACTTTATCCAAAATATGAACAATATCTTTCTTATAATCACGATATTCACGATAACTCTTAGCAACCAAAGGATTAATCTGTTCCAAAGCTATTTCACAGCAACTATGAACCTGCTCCACAGTAGGATGACTAACCTGTGTACAAAGCAACTCATATACCTTAGAGACAATCTCATCTAATGCATCATCAGTAAGCTCTACCATCACCCTCTCTGCACTAGCACAAACAGCCTTTTTAACCCGTTCAGGATCAAATTTTTCCAAATTACCATTTCTTTTAATAATCATAATTTCTTTTTCTTTTGACTTAACCATACTACACTCTCCCTACTATAGATAAATTCATTCTACTATGATTTTAAAAAAATATATTGTTGCAAAAGCAACAATATAAAAAATATTCAATAAAAAAATAATAAATGACTAACTTGTTGCAATTGCAACATAAAAAATGATAAAATAAACAAAATGAAAACAAAAAAATTAAACAAGAAAATAGGAGAAAAATCAATGATAGAATTACAAGAAAAAGAAAATTATCATAATTTAAAAAATAATTTAAAAACATGTATAAATATTCATCAAAAAAAATTTCAAAATAAAGAACTAATACTAAGCCTATCTCCAATAAAAAAACAAATTGGTCTAATTACAAACGGAAAAGCAATCATAATGAAAACAGACATAAATGGAAACACAATTATAATAAGAGAATTAAAAGAAAATGATATTTTTTCCAATCTATTCTTTAACGACTCAGAAGATGAAATTTATATAATTAGTGAAAATACAACAGAAGTAATGTTTATCGATTATTATAACATTCTAAATTGTCATAGAAATTGTCCCTTTCACCAAAACTTAATCCTATTTTTATTTGATTTATTAATTAATGATAATAAAGAACAAAATGAAAAAATTGAATTATTATCAAAAAGAACCGTTAGAGATAAATTTCTATTTTTCTTAAAAAAAAGAAGTAAAAATAACAAATTTAAAGTCACTACATCTTATACAAAAATTGCCAACTACCTCTGTGTAGATAGAAGCAATTTAATGAGAGAACTATCAAAAATGGAACAAAAAAAAATCATTAAAAAAGAAGAAAAAACAATTTATTTATTAGAAAAAGAAACAAAAACTTCAAAATAAAAAGAAAAGAAAAATCATTAAGATCGATTTTTCTTTTTATATTCAAAAACCATTCGTTTTAACTTCCTATTTCCCTCTATTTGAATCCCCTCTGGTAAATATCCTTTCTTCTCATTTAACAAATGAATACACTCATCCACAATTAAAGCTTCCTCCATAACATCATATTTAGAAACAAAAATACGATTTAAAACATGTTCCAAATAAAGTCCTGATAATTGACTGCTATCCAAACAAATTTTACTACCATCACGATAAACCGGCATATAGTACTGATCATTAACTTGATCAAGAATATGAAAAATTTGATGTGCTTCTCGAATAGGGACCTTAGAAAGTTCATAACAAACTGCATTATGATTTTTCTGTACTAAATCAAGACTTTGATCACTATGGACTTCATAAATAAAAGGAATCTTACTATCACTAAATCGTTTTGCTAAATCATTACTAACTTTATTGGAAACTACCAACTCAATTTCTTTTTGATCATAAAGACTAAAATCCATAGAAAAATCATTAAAAGAATGTAAAAAACAATACATATTTTTTATCTGATCACATTCACGATATTGATCCAAATCATCTTCTCCATAAACATTCTCTATCCTTAATACACTAGGATGAATAGAAACAGGAGCAATTTTACCATTTTTTCCTAATAATCGATAAGAAAAACTAATAACAGGGTATTCTCGATCAGCACAAAGTTTAGGCATGAAATTTTGATTAGTAAAACTGCTTTTAACAATTTCATCATCAAAATCAATTACCTTACTATTATCCAAAAGATGAACAGAAAAAATACTATCTCCTTCATCAGTATACTCTAAAGAAAAAGCCAAATTTCCAATTTGATCAAACATAAATCCATCTCGATAAAAAGAATTTCCTTTCAATAAATAATGCCGAACAACATCATCAAAACGATATCCAAAAATTGCATTCAATTCCATTTGAACTTTATCCTGATCAAAACAATCATCTTTTATAGAATCAGGATTTCTAATTTCCCCTAAATCAGAAATTACACAATGAATATCTTTATATTTCTTTTTCTGACAATATTCTTCAAATTCATCCAATCGACGATAAAATTGAATAGTCTCTTCCTGATTAAGAATTCCATCAAATTGTAAATAAAGTTTAATAACTTCCTGATAAAATTTTGGATCAGTATAAAGAAAGCCTTGATTAGCAAGCTTTAATTTATAATTGAAAATAAACTTATCAACAAGTAACAATAAAATATGTCCATCCCGTCCTCTAGCATTTCTAAACCCAGAAATCTGAGTAATTAAATGTTCAAGATAAGAATAATTTCGATCATCATCAATCAATTGACAAAGCATAGTATAATAAATTTGCGTATCATCCTCTTCACAAAAAGGATCAATTGGTTTTAAAGATTCAAATTTATGAATAATCTTCTTTAAAAAATCTCTCTCACAATCATCATAATCATTTACCCCATATTTTAAATTACGAAGTTTATTTTTACAAACATCTTCACCCAAAATACAAAGTTCTAATAATTTATCCTCATCTAATTCAGATAACTTTTCAAATAACCTCTCTAACTCATCAGGAATAAAATTCTTAAGTTGTAACTTATATTTTCGACTATATCGCCCATATTTAATATCCTTAAGTCGTTGAATATATTCTCGATAAAAAGGAATACAACAATCAATTAATTCTTCATAATCCGTTTCACTATCATCCAGATCCTTTTTGGGAAATAAATTTTTTTGCTGATTCTTTTCAAAATCAATCAATCGCTCCAATTGAGATAAAAAAATTTGATTTTTTCGATATTTTTTTCTTGCTTGATCAATCATATTTCGTAAATCACAATATTCCTCACGCCCCAAAATATCATCAAATAACTTCTTATTTTTTTTATAATTTTGTCCTAAAGAAAAATCTCTGGCTATGATTCGATACACTTGATGAATGGTATTTTTCTTCTCTTTATATAGCAAAATGGTAGTATTAAAATATTGATTACGCAAAGAAACAAGAATATCCATTCTTTTTTCAAAATCATCCTCTTGCAAATACTGTTGAAATATCTCTTCATCCAAATCATCATAATAATAATCAAGCATCAATATATGACGAATAATCGATTGCTTAACAGAATCATCTGTATTTTCTTGTTGATGATTTTTTTCCAATAAATCCTCAGATTCCAAAAAAGATTTTTTTAAACGATTAACCTTTTTAATCATCATTTTAGTTTCCGATTCCTTATCTTTCATTCGTTGAGATTCTAAAAAATCACAAATATGATAATAATATTTACTTAAATCTGTATAATTTTTCCTCATATATTTTAATCGTTTTAATACATTTTTTAAATCATCAAGAAGTATAGGAGAATCAAACAATTCCTCCAAATCAGAAATACAATGAATCTGATCAATATTTTGGATAATCTGAAACATTCTATCTCTCTGTACCGTACTCATATCCATCTTTGACATAATCCTACCCCACCTCAGTCATATACTATAACACAAGATAAAAAAAAAGAAAAATAATATTTCAAAATGAGACATTATTTTTCAACTAATCTTAAACTTACTTTTTCTTTTTCCAATGAAATATCATCAACATAGCAATCAACAATATCCCCAACTTGAACAACTTCACTTGGATGTTTAATATAATGATTCGTAAGTTTAGAAATATGAGCAAGACCATCTTGATGTAACCCAATATCAATAAATACTCCAAAATCAACAACATTTCGAACAGTACCTTGTAACTTCATTCCTACAACTAAATCTTTAATATCTAAAACATCACTTTTTAATAAAGGTTGAGGCATATTATCTCTAGGATCTAAATTAGGCTTTTTCAAAGAAAGAATAACATCTTCTAAAGTATAAGGATCTGTACCTAACATTAAAGAATAAGATGAAATATCAATAGAATCCAATTTTTGAATCAATTCACTTTTTCCAATCATATCTAAAGAATACCCTAACTTATCCAATAATCTAGTTGCAATAGAATAACTTTCAGGATGAATTGCCGTAGAATCCAAAACATTATCCCCATCAACAATACGTAAAAACCCAATTGCTTGCTGATAAGTCTTATCAGATAATAATTTTTTTTCTCTAATTTCCTCACGAGAAATAATTTTTCCCATTTGATTACGATAATTCAAAATCTTATCAATTGCCTTTTTAGTCATACCAGATACATATTTTAATAAAGAACTAGATGCCGTATTAATATTAACCCCAACACGATTAACACACTTTTCCACAACAAAATCTAAAGAAGAAGATAACTTTTTCTGAGAAACATCATGTTGATATAATCCAACTCCTATCCCATCAGGAGGAATTTTAACAAGTTCTGCCAAAGGATCTTGAAGTCGCCTACCAATACTAACAGCACTCCTTTTCTCAACTGCCAAATCAGGAAATTCTTCTATCGCAACAGAAGATGCACTATAAATAGAAGCCCCTGCTTCCGAAACAATAACATATTGACAAGAAAGAGAAAATTCTTGAATTATCTCTGCACAAAATTTCTCAGATTCACGAGAAGCAGTACCATTTCCTATAGCAATAATATCAACTTGATATTTTTTAATCAAAGAAACAACCTTTTCTTTTTCCATCCGAACTTTATCCTCAGAAATTCCTTTTAAAAATGGTTTAATTACTAAAGAATCCAAATACTTTCCCGTTTTATCTACAACAGCAAGTTTACATCCATTAACAAATCCTGGATCAAAAGCAAGAACAACTCTCTCTTTCATTGGAGGAGTTAAAAGTAATGCTTCCAAATTTTTAGAAAAATTAGTAATTGCCGCTTCTTCACCAATTTCAGTCAAATCTCCTCGAATTTCCCTCTCAATAGAAGGAGCAATCAATCGCTTATAAGAATCTTGAATAGCAAAACAAATATAAGGAGTAACAAAAGAATTAGAATTCTTAATGATCTTTTTCTCCAAAAATTGAATGATCTCATCATTAGATACATCAAGAGAAACAGTCAAAATTTTTTCTTTTTCACCACGATTAAGTGCTAATATACGATGAGGTTTAACCCATTTAACTGGTTCACTATACTCATAATACATCTCATAAATTCGACCTTCATCTTCAACATTTTTCTTTTTTCGAGAAGTAATTACCCCATTTTGATAAAAATAACGACGAATCCACTTACGATAATTAGCATTATCACTAATCCATTCAGCAATAATATATTGAGCACCTTCAATACATTTATCCAAAGGAAGATCCTCTTTTACAAATTGAGAACCAATTAACCCCATATTACCAGTAGTAGGAAAACTCATCATCATTTTAGCCAAAGGTTCAAGTCCTAATGCAATAGCTTCCGTTGCCTTAGTCTTTTTCTTTTCTTTATAAGGACGATATAAATCATCAACTTCAACTAATTTACTACACTTCATAATAGAATTCTTCAACTCATCTGTAAGTAGACCTTTCTCATCAATCAAACGAATAACATCTTCTTTTCTTTTTAACAAATTTTCTTGATATTCATAAACCTCAGAAATACGACGAATCATCTCTTCATCCAAAGCTCCAGTAGCCTCTTTTCGATACCTAGCAATAAAAGGAACAGTATTTCCTTCACTCAACAATTGAAGCACTACATCAACTTGCCTCTCAGTAATCATTAAATCCTTCGCAATATCACAAATAATATTTTCATTCATTTTGTATACCTCTTTCTAACATGTTCACTAATTATTCTAACAAAACAACAAAACAAAGTAAACGATTAATGATAGATAAACCAATAAAATTAATTAGAATAACCGTAACGAAGAATTTCAAAAGTAACTTGATGTGAAACACCATTAATACTAGCCTGAGCTTCAGTAGAATAAAGTAAGTCAAACAAAAATTTTTTGCCAAATCCAATCGATCCACCACGATCAAGAACAATCCCCAAAAAATCCCCTAAAACAGAATTTTTCACTCGCACAATCGTTCCAAAAGCATATCGACTATCCCCTGCTAAAATACGAATATCGCCATAAGTAGGATCATGATAATAAATATGTCCATCCAAAACAGAATCCCCACTAGCTAAATATCCACTACACAAATAACAATCTGGTCCATACCCACTCAATGATCCAATATAACTTTCCAAAACAAAAAAATCACTTTCCACCAAATCAGAAGAAACAAATTTCTTTTTTTCTTCATCTTGAATAGATTCTTCAAAAGAATCAACATTTTGATCAAAATAATTTTCATGATGAAAAAAAACTTCATTTTTCTGCACTTGATTTTGATAAAAAGAAATAAAAATTTGAGCCAAAGAAGTAATATTTTGTTTTTTTAATTGAAAAATTGAAGAAGAAAAATCCATCATATTTTCATAAATTCGCATACACTGAACACAAATATTCTGATAAGAAAAGAAAAAAAAGAATAACAAAATTAAAAAAGAAATCATAAACTTATTTTTTCCCATATAAAAACTCCCTGTACGTACTACTATAGCACATAAACAAAGAGTCCTACCTTGTAAAATTCTGGAAAAATAAAAAAAGAAATCAAAAAAAGTAAATGATTACTTAAAAGAATAATCAACGATTTCTCTCACAACTATAACCTTGAGCCTTCATCATTTTTTCAATAGAATCAATATTTTGTAAATTTTCAAATTCTGGATATAACCCTCCAGCCTCAATATAAGCACTAGATACCTCATCTTCATCAATATCTGCATAAACAAATTTCTGATTTTCTGTTAATTCTCCATTATAAAAATCACAAGAAACAGAAACTCCAGATAAACTCTTAGTAATATCAGTCAAATTTTCACACTTTGTATTCAACTCATTCAATTCTACATTATCCAAATTTCTATCTCCCTTTGTTACAGAAGTATAAGTAAGTGTATTCAATTGACTATCAGAAAAAGTAAATAAAAGATTATAAGATAAATCAAATCGATCAGTACTACGACTATTTGTACACTTCAAACTACCCGTTGTAATAATATCCTGAGAAGCATTCTTTTTAGCATTAAATAAAGCAACATAACTACTAATATCAGGTAAAAAATATACAAGTGCAAATAAAACAATAAAAAAGAAAATCAATAAAATATAACGAATTTTTCCAGGAGGCTTATTTTGAATATTAACCTCATTCATCGAATCTCTAGAATTAGAAAAAGAATTCGTCGGAGGATTTTGTTTACCTACCTCTTGAGAAACAGAAGAAACAACAACTTGTTGATTAGGAATACTTCCTACATGAGAAGAAGAAACTTGCTGTTGAGAAAGATTTGCACTAGAAGATTGAATCGATGGATTAGAAACAACATTTTGTGGAGAAACATTTCCTTGTGGATTAGAAACAGACTGAACAGAACCAGTTGAATTTACACCATCTAAAATTTCCGTAGAAGATGACTGACTAACTCCTGAATTAACAGTAGAAGTTGAATTAGCACCAGATTGATTCAAACGATTTTGGTTATCATTCACACTATCACACCCTATCTTATTTACTATTATATCATAATAAACTATCTTAGACTAGATATTTTTTCTTGAAAATTATCACTAGAAATAATATAACTACCTGCAGTTAAAATATCACATTCTCCACATTGAACTCTCGTCTGATCATTAATACCTCCATCAACATTAATCACTGCTTGTACATGATATTCATTAAGTAAAGCACGAACTTCTAAAATTTTTTTATCCGTACCCTCAATAAAACTTTGACCACCCTTACCCGGTTCAACAGACATAACTAAAATCATATCTAAATAAGGTAAATAAGGAATTAATTCAGAAACCTTAGTATTAGGACAAATTGCAAGACCAGCCTTAATAGAATACTGATGAATTAGATTAAGCGCTTTCTCAATATCTTGATCAACCTCAACATGAAAAGTAATATACTCAGTATTAAGTTCAGCATACAAAGGAATATACTTAATCGGATCAGAAACCATTAAATGTACATCTAATCGTTTTGAAGTATATCGATAAATATGCCGCATTTCACGAAAAGGCATAGTTTTATTCTGCACAAATTTTCCATCCATAATATCCACATGAATATAATCAACATCCGTATCATTTAAACGAACCAAATCAGAAGGAATATTTTTACTACTTAAAAAAGATGCACTAATCTTCATCTAAAATCACCCCTATCATTTTTAAATAACTATCATAACGACTCTTTAAAATATTACCTGATAATACAGCAGCTTTCACACAACAATCCACTTCTTTAGTATGAGTACAATCCTTAAATGGACAAGGATACCTAGAAAATTCTAAAAAAGCATGTTTAATTTCTTCATGAGAATATTCATAAAGATCAAGGGCAGAAAAACCAGGAGTATCCATAATTTTTCCACCAAAAAAAGAAAACAAAGAAACAACCCTAGTAGTATGCCTACCTCTCCCAAGAGCAATCGATACATCCCCTGTTTCCAAATTCCATTCTGGATTTAATCGATTTAATAAAGTTGTTTTTCCCGCACCAGTTTGTCCAGTAAAAACACTAGTCTTATCAAAAATAAGCTGTTTTATAGCATCTAAATCTTGATTAGAAACAACGAAATAACCAAGATCTCGATAATAATCGAATATTTTTTGAAATGACCTTTTTTCCTGAACAGTTAATAAATCCTCTTTCGTAATACAAATAATAGGAAGAACTCGATGACATTCCATCCAAACTAGTAATTTATCTAATAAATAAAAAGAAAAATCAGGTTGCTTCAAACTAGTAACCAAAAAAGCCTGATCAAGATTACTAACTTTCGGACGACGAAATTCATTTTTTCTAGGTAAAACTTTTTCTATCAAATTTTTCTCTTTACTGAAAAGAACATAATCTCCCACCAAAGGAATAATATGTTCTTTTCGAAAAACTCCACGACATTTACAAGAATAAATTTTTCCTTCACAATCAACAAGATGTAAATCACGAATAATTTTAATAATTTGTCCTTGCATAAAACCTCCTAAGAATTAGACTCTTCATCCGTAGAATCAGTAGAATCAGGAGTCGCCGTTGGTTTAGAAGAAGGAGATGGCTTTTCCACTGACTTTTTGGCAAC
>CANQFO010000022.1 GCA_947599755.1 uncultured Bacilli bacterium | reverse complement strand
GGTGTAGGTCGGGCAACTGGCGCGAGAGTTCAAATCTCTCCTACTCCGCCATATAGAATTTAACCTTGAAGTTCAAGGTTTTTTTGTTTATTTTTTTTCATTTTTTCTTTTTGTAAAAATTTACATCTTACTCGATCCATGATATACTTTTTTTAGGAGTGAAGGTGATTATGACGAATTTATTGAAACAATTTTTTCATGATTTTGATGATATTCATGAGTATTATAATTGCTTAGTTGAAAAGACAAAAAAGCATCAATATGTTGGTATTACTAATGAATGGTTAATTGATAATTTTTATTTGTTAGTGGAACATAAAACGAATATTGTTCAAAATAAAAAGAAGATTAAGAGACAAATGAAAAAATTAGATACTATTTTTTTATGTGTGCGTAATATTGTTATTTCTAATCATTATAATCTTAATTTTCGACTTTTGGTTCATGAACTAAAAAAATATCAAAAAGAAACAAAGAAATATTTTTCTTATTTAGAAATTTCTCATATTAAAAATATTTTATTGTTTTTATATACTAATCGTCTTCAATTATTATGTAAAGAAGAGTCATTGAAGTTAGTTGCGAAAGATAATATTTCTCAAATTATTCATGATCGAGAAAATAAATCTATTGAACTTAGACATTTTCTTAAAGATGATTTTGTTATTGAAGAAAATCAAGATTATATTTTTGAACTTAATTATCAATTGAAAGAATTGGGTGCTAAGAGTAATAAAATTTTTAAAGAATTGAATGAATTTTTGAATCAACGTAATATTAGTTTAAAAGAATTGATTAATGATGAATATCAAAAAAAGATTGAAAATGATCTTTTGATTTCTAATATTTTTAATGATTTAAAAGAGTTTTTTGAATTTTCTTATGAAGATTTATTTGAAAAAGTTTCTAAGACAGAGTCTATTTTATTAGAAGATGAAATTTATAAGAAGATGACTATTGAATCTAAAGATTTATATCGAAAAAAATTAATTCAATTGGCAAAAAAAAGACATTGTACAGAAGTTGAATATTTAGAAAATTTGTTGTCTCAAGCTGATCGAGATGATTATCATATTGGTAACTTGTTGTTTCAAAAGAAAAATTATCAAACTCGGACAATTTTATATTTATTGACTATTTTTCTTTTTACTATTATTGTTAGTTATTTTTTGTCTGGTTATTTTTTAACTATTCGAATTCTTGGTTTTTTCTTATTACTTATTCCTATTAGTCAATTATGTATTCAGATTTTGGAGCAAATTTTTCATTCTTTTGTTCCTACTTGTGTATTTCCTAAGTTGGATTATTCTAAAGGTATTCCTAAGGAATCTTCTACTATGGTGGTTATTCCTACTATTGTTTCTTCAAAAGAAAAAATTAAGAAAATGTTTGATGTATTGGAGACTTTTTATTTAATTAATCGTACTGATAATTTATATTTTACTTTATTGGGTGATGTTCAATCATCTGATCAGGAATATTGTTCTTTTGATCAGGAAATTTGTGATTATGGAATTTCTTATGCTACTTCATTGAATCAAAAATATAAGAAAGATTTATTTTATTTTTTGTATCGAAAAAGAATTTGGAATGAGCATGAGAATTGTTATTTAGGCTATGAACGTAAGAGAGGAGCTTTGCTTCATTTTAATCAGATTTTACTTCATCGTTTTGATAAAAATTTAAATGAGAAGTATTTTCAGGTTAATATGTTAGAAAATCATTCTTTAGATATTCAGTATGTTATTACTTTGGATTCTGATACGAGACTTGTTTTAAATACAGCTTTAAATCTTGTTGGTGCTATGGCTCATCCTATGAATGCTCCTATTTTAAATAAAGAAAAAACTAAGGTAATTCGTGGATATGCTTTGATGCAACCTAGAATTAGTGTTGATATTGAGGCTACTAATCGAAGTTTGTATAGTCAGGTTTTTGCAGGAATTGGTGGATTTGATACTTATTCTACAATTGTTCCTAATATGTATCAGGATGTTTTTGGAGAGGGAAATTTTGTTGGAAAGGGAATTTATCATTTAAAGACTTTTGAAGATGTACTTGAAAATACTTTTCCTGATAATCGAATTTTATCTCATGATTTATTAGAGGGGAATTATTTACGATGTGGATATGTTTGTGATATTGAATTAATTGATGATTTTCCTTCTAAGTTTTTAGTGGATGTTACTAGGCATCATCGATGGGCTAGAGGGGATGTTCAAATCCTTTCTTGGATATTTCCTTATGTTAAAAATAAAGAAGGTAAGAAAGTTAAAAATCCAATTTCTTTGTTAGGAAAATTTAAAATATTAGATAATGTATTGAGAATGTTTTTGCCACTTTCATTGTTTCTTATTTTGTTTTTTTCTTTTCTTTTTAGTAAAGTTAATCCTTTATGGTGGATAGGGTTTGTTATTTTAGAGATTGCTCTTCCTATTTTATTCTTTTTACGTAGTAAGATTTATCGAAGAGGGAGAAATAAAACTACGGTTTATTATAAAAACTTGTTTTTTGGAGGAAAAAGTTTATTATTTCGTTCTTATCTTGTTTTTGCTGATTTAGCCTTTTATGTAAAGTTATATTTGGATGCTTTTTTTCGTACCATGTATCGATTGATTTATAGTCATAAAAATTTATTAAATTGGACTACTGCTGAAGAGGTGGAAAAGACTGCCAAAAATACTTTGGGATGTTATCTTCGTAATTTTTTCTTTTCTTTTGTTTGTTCATTTGTGTTTATTCTTTTAGGAATTTTTACTGGTTATTATAGTTCTTATGTTATTGCTTTTGTCTTTTTTACTGCTCCTTTTGCTTTGTATTATGTTAGTCGAGATATTTCTCATCATTGTGTTAAATTAAAAGACAAAGAAGTAGAAGATGTTTTCGATATTGCCTTTAAGACTTGGAATTATTTTCATGAACATTTATGTAGTGAATATCATTATTTAATTCCTGATAATTACCAGGAAAATCGTGAACAAAAGCTTGATTTGAGAGCTTCTCCTACTGGTATTGGGTTTTCTTTGCTTAGTGTTGTTTCGGCTTATGAGTTGAACTTTATCGATAAAGATGAGGCTATTTTTCTTATTCATAATATTTTAAAGACGGTTTCTTCTTTAGAAAAATGGCATGGTCATTTATATAATTGGTATGATATTAAAACGAAAAAAGCTATGTATCCTTTCTTTGTTTCGACCATTGATTCTGGTAATTTTGTTGCTAGTATGATTGTTGTAAGAGAATTTTTGGCTTCTCTTTCTGAGGATAAATTAGTAAAATTATGCGATAAAATTATTCAATGTAGTAATTTTAAAAAGTTGTATACAAAAAAGGATGTTTTTAGTATTGGTTATGATCAGATTGAAGGTAAGTTGTCTATTTATCATTATAATAAATTTGCTAGTGAATCAAGGCTTACTAGTTATCTTGCTATTTGTTTAGGGGATGCTCCTACTAAACATTGGTTTTGTTTGGATAAATCTTTGACTACTTATAAGGGACATAAGGGATTAATTTCTTGGTCAGGAACTTCTTTTGAGTATTTTATGCCATTATTATTTATGAAAAATTATCCTAATACTTTATTGGATGAGACGTATCACTTTGCTAAATTTTGTCAGCAAAATTATATTGAAAGTGTTTCTCATCAGTTGCCTTGGGGGATTAGTGAGTCTGCTTATGATGAGTTGGATAATTCTTTAAATTATAAATATCGAGCTTTTTCTACTCCTTATTTGAAGGCTAAAGAGGATAAGGAAAATCGAATTGTTCTTTCTCCTTATTCTTCTTTGATGGCTATGGAGTTGTTTCCAGAAGATGTGTATCGTAATATTTTAAAATTTAAGAAATTTAATATGCTTGGAAAGTATGGTTTTTATGAGTCTTATGATTATGATAATCATGGAGTTGTTAAAGCATTTTTTGCTCATCATCAAGGGATGAGTTTAGTGGGAATGACTAATTATTTAAAGTCTAATGTAATTCAAAATTATTTTTATTCTAATGTTTGTATTAAAACTTTTGATATTTTATTAAAGGAAAAAGTACAGATTAGAACTAGTATTGATATGAAAATGGCTAAATATAGGAAATATGATTATCAGAAAGAGAAGATTGAGAATGATATTCGAACTTTTTCTTATATTTCTTATTTGCCAGAAGTTAGTGTTTTATCTAATAAAAAATATTGTTTATTGATGAATGATCGTGGAAATAGTTTTTCTCGATATCGAACTTTACAATTAAATCGTTATCGCAAGGTTACAGAACAGGATTATGGAATTTTTCTTTATATTAAAGATTTAGATACTAATTATGTATTTAGTAATACGTATGCTCCTATTAATAAGAAGCCAGATAAATATGAGGTTGTTTTTGCTTCGGACAAGATTAAATTTTTGCGATGTGATGGAAAAATTTCTACAAAAACGGAAATTGTTGTTACTAAGGATCATCATGCTGAGATTCGAAAAATTACTTTTAAAAATGAAAGTGATCAGGATAAAACCTTGGAACTAACTAGTTATACGGAACCTATTTTATCAGAAAATATGGATGATATTTCTCATCGTGTTTTTAATAATATGTTTATTTCTAGTGAATATGATGAAAAGAGTCATTCTTTGATTGTGAAAAGGAAAAGTAGAGGAGATTCTAATATTAATAGTTATATGGTTATGCGATTAATTATTGATGATGAATCAATTGGACCTTATTCTTATGAAACAGAGAGAAAGAATTTTATTGGTAGAGGACACACAACTTTTGATCCAATAGGATTGGATAGTTCGTTTTCTAATTATGCAGGGGATAATTTGGATCCAATTATGAGTATTCGAAATCGAATAGTGGTTAAAGCAAATCGTTCTTATACTGTTTATTTATTAGTTGGTTTTGGAAGAAGTAGGGAGCAAATTCAAGATATTATTGATTCTTATTATAATGGTACTTTTATGGATCGTGCTTTTAAAATTTCTACTCTTATGAATTTAATTCGTACAAAGAATTTAAATCTTACGGGGGAAGAGATGAGAGTCTTTAATATTATGCTTAATTATTTATATCAGACTACGCGGATTTCTGTTAACCAAGAAAGAATGGATCTTCTTCGTAAGAATGCTTTAGGGCAATCTGGATTATGGAAATTTGGGGTTAGTGGAGATCGACCTATTATCTCTGTTGAAATTTTTGATATTAGTGATTTAGGTTTTGTATTTTCTATTTTAAAATGTTTTGAGTATTATAAAAATCATTCTATTTTTGTAGATGTTATTATTATTAATAGTGAATCTTCTCAATATTCTAAAATTATTAAAAAAGAAATCGATGATGAATTATATCGAATGTATACATTAAATAGTTTTTATCATACACCTGGATCAGTTACGGTAATTGATAGTAGTCGTATTACTAGAGAGGATCGTAGTTTATTGAATATGGTTCCTAGACTTCGATTTGTAATTGAAGATCATGTTTCTTTAGAGGATGCTGTTTCTAATTTACAAAAGAGTAACTCTATTAGTGATTATCATCTTCCTATTCTTGAGAAAAATCTTCCTTTTCAGAATATGTCTAAGCTTCAATTTGATAATGGATTTGCTGGATTTCGTGCTCGTGGAGCTGAATATGTGATTTATCGAAATGATACTCCTATGCCTTGGGTTAATGTTATTGCAAATAAAAATTTTGGTACTATTGTTACGAATAATGGTTGCGGATATACTTATGCTTATAATTCTAGTGAGTTTAAACTTACTTCTTGGACTAATGATATGGTCGTTAATGATAAATCTGAAGGATTCACTTTTAATGGTAAAGTTTTTGATCCTGTGCAATGTAGGCATGGGTTTGGATATACTATTTTGGAAAGTGAAAGTAGTGAATTAAAAAAAGAAATTACTGAATTTGTTGCTTTAGATGATACAATTAAGCTTTATTTGATTAAGCTTGTTAATGTTCAACAGAAAAGTATGAAAGTGGATATTGATTTTTGGATTAATCCTACGTTTGGTAATTTTGAGGAAAAAACTTCTAGGCATATTTTGGCAGAATTCATGGGAAATGATAATTATTTAAAGATGCGAAATGTTTATAGTATTAATTATGGTGATGTTAATGTATTTATGAGTTCTAGTGAAATAATTTCTCATGCTACTATTGATCGAATTTTGACTAAGAGTATTTCTACTACGGTTTCTTTAGATAAAGGTGAGGAACGTTATCTTGTCTTTTCTTTGGGATGTGGGATGAGTGATGAAGAAAATTTAGCTTTACTTTCTAAATATCGAGATGTGTCTTATTGTAAAAAAGAACTTAAGGCGGTTAAAGATTATTGGAATTCTGTTTTAAAAGTTATTGAAGTTAAGAGCCCAGATCTTAGTTTTGATTATATGATTAATGGTTGGTATTTATATCAAGCAATTTCTTCTAGGATTATGGCTAAAGCAGGATTTTATCAAGTAAGTGGGGCTTTTGGTTATCGTGATCAATTGCAAGATGCGATGAATATTGCTATGATTAGGCCAGATTTTGCTAGGGAACAAATTCTTACTAATGCAGCTCATCAATTTAGTGAAGGCGATGTATTACATTGGTGGCATGAAAAAAATCGATTTGGACTTCGTAGTCGATTTAAAGATGATTATCTTTGGCTTGTGTATGCTGTTACTTATTATGTTAATATTACTGGTGATCAAGATATTTTGGCAGAGAAGGTTCCTTATATTATTGGGGATAGTCTAAGCGAATATGAACATGAAAAAGGAATTATTTTTCAATATAGTTCATCAGAGGGTACTTTATTAGAACATTGTATTCAATCTTTGCAATTAGCTATGCATTCTCTTGGTCGTCATCATCTTCCTCTTATGGGTGGAGGTGATTGGAATGATGGAATGAATCGTGTTGGAATAAAGGGAAAAGGTGAAAGTGTTTGGCTTGGCTTCTTCTT
Organism: uncultured Bacilli bacterium; assembly: GCA_947599755.1. Classification (GTDB taxonomy): domain Bacteria; phylum Bacillota_I; class Bacilli_A; order RF39; family UBA660; genus CANQFO01. The sequence continues at coordinate 7,951 of CANQFO010000022.1, read as the reverse complement.
ATATTATGTCATTGATTTATTTGTTAAGTTAATGCGTAAATATGATCGAAAGTTTAATGTAGCTGAGTATGTTTCTTTTAATGAAAAATTGAAGCAAAATTTAAATCAAAAAGCATGGGATAAAAATTATTATTTAAGAGCGTTTTTTGATAATGGTGATAAGTTAGGAAGTTGTGAAAATAATGAGTGTAAAATTGATTTGATTTCTCAGAGCTTTTCTATTTTAAGTGGTGTTGCTTCTAAGGATCGTATTCAGAAAGTGATTACAGCTGTGGAAGAAAATTTGGTTGATGATCAAAATAAATTGATTCGATTACTTACTCCTCCTTTTTCTAAGTCTTTGAATAATCCAGGGTATATTATGAATTATCCTAAAGGTATTCGTGAAAATGGTGGACAATATACTCATGCTGTTTCTTGGTATTTAATGGCTTTGATTAAGACGGGATATTATGATCGAGCATATCGCTATTATCAAATGATTAATCCTATTAATCGCAGTTTAACTTCGAAAGATGTAGAAAAGTATATGGTTGAACCTTATGTTATTGCTGCAGATATTTATTCTTCTTCTAAGTGGTTAGGTCACGGTGGTTGGACTTGGTATACTGGTTCTGCTGGCTGGTTTTATCGTGTGGGAATTTGTGATATTTTAGGATTACAAAAACAAGGTGATCAGATGAAACTTGTTCCTAAGATTCCTATTGCTTGGGATGGATATCAGGTGGTTTATCATTATATGGATACTACTTATGAGATTAAGGTTGTTAAGAGTGATAAAGATCAATTTATTTTGGATGGAAAAAAGCAAATTGGTAATTCTTTTGCTTTGATTAATGATAGATGTACACATCAAATTCATTTGTCAATTAAGTCTTCATAGAAGTACAATATTATCTGTTTAGGTAGAAAAAAATCTACTTGTTCAGTAATCATTGTATTTCTTTTTTATTAATTTTTTTATTTATTCTTATCTGATTAATGACTTTTGATTGAAAATTTGTTACAATGATAAAGAATGGAGGACGTTTATGATTCAATTTCATTTTGATCGAAGAATTACTGATTTGTTAGAAGATGAAAACATTTCTTTTTATAAGAAAAAACAGGATGTTTTTGAACAATTTCAACATAGTTCAATGATTGGTTGGACTGAAGATGTTGATTCTGATATGCTTTCTTCTCTTATTGCTCTTCGTGATGAAGTTAAGAAACATTCACAATGTTTGGTTGTTGTTGGAATTGGTGGCTCTTATTTGGGTAGTTATGCTATTAATCAGTTGTTTTCTTCTTATTTTCATTCTTGTTCTTTTCCTATTATTTATGTTGGTACAACATTATCTAGTGATTATTTAGATGAGTTATTTGAGGAACTTAGGACGAAGGATTTTTCTCTTTTTGTTGTTAGTAAAAGTGGTAATACTATGGAGACGGTGCTTTTTTATCAAAAAATTAAAAGGTTTATGGAAGAGAAGTATTCTTTGGAGGAGTTGAGAAAAAGAATTATTATTTGTACTAATCTTTCTAAGGGTTATTTGCGTGAACAAATCAATCAATATCATTTTGTTTCTTTTTCTATTCCAGAAAATATTGGGGGAAGATTTTCTTTGATTACTCCTGCTCATCTTTTTCCTCTTTCATTTTCGATTGATATTTTTCAGTTTGTTTCTGGATATTTTCAGGGAAAGTCTTATCAAGAAGAAGCATATCGATATGCATTTTGTAGAAAAAAATTGTTTGATTTGGGAAAGGTGATTGAAAATTTTTGTGTTTATGATGAAAAATTTCTTCCTTTTACGGAGTGGCTTAAGCAATTATTTGCAGAGAGTGAAGGGAAAGAGAAGAGGGGCATTTTTCCTGTTTCTACTTTGTATCCTAGGGATTTGCATTCTTTAGGTCAGTTTGTTCAAGAGGGTAATCCAGTACTTTTTGAGACTTTTTTTCAAGTAGATAATTCTTCTTTGAAAGATGAATTTTCTTCTTTATCTTCTATTGTTTTTGATTCTGTTATACAAGCTCATTGTTCAGGAGGGGTTTATTGTAATTTGATTTGTATTTCTTGTTTAGATGAGTTTCATTTAGGTGAATTGATGTATTTTTTTATGATGAGTGCAACGTTTAGTTCTTATTTATTTGAAGTTGATCCTTTTGATCAACCAGGAGTAGAAGTTTATAAAAATGCAATTTTACAGCATACGAATTTTGATTTTTTTCATCAAAAATCAGATTAAAGAGGTTATATATGAAAAAGAAAATGATTGTTTTTGGTAGTTTATTTTGTTTGTTTTGTTTTATATTAGGATTGGTTCTTTTTTCTCAATCTCATCTTATTGATTATCCTATTTCTTCTTTTATTTTTCGTATGCGATGTGATTTTTTTGATCATTTTTTTAAAGTTGTTACTAAATTTGGTAATACAGTATGGGTAGTTGTTGTTGTATTTTTCTTTCTTCTTGTTTTTAGAAATCAATATGGAATTACGTTGGGTTCTTCTGCTTGTATTTGTTTGCTTAGTAATTTATTATTAAAAAAAGTTATTCGAAGGGATAGACCGGATGGATTTCGTTTGATTTCTCAGGGAGGATATTCTTTCCCTAGCGGTCATGCTATGATTTCTGTTTGTATCTATGGTTATTTGGTTTATTTGGTTTTTACTAAAATTAAAAATCCATATTTGAAGTATTCCTTAGCTATTTTTCTTTTATTTCTTATTTTGAGTATTGGCATTAGTCGTATTTATGTTGGTGTTCATTATCCTACAGATATTTTAGCGGGTTATTTATTGGGACTTATGGAACTTTTGATTGTAATTGATGTGAGTGATTTGGTTTATCATAGGGGTGATGGTGATGTATAACTTAGTTGTTGCTGATTTTTTTCAGATTGTTGTTGATCAAGAAGAATCTATTCCTATTTCTACTATGTTGGAAATTGATCGAGTTCGTAAAATGGGTGTTTCTATGATGGTTACTACTTCTAAGGGGTTAAAATCTATTCTTGATTATAATCGTGATTTTCCGTTTTTAGATTATATTTGTTGTTTTCATGGTGCTTATTTATATGATGCTAATGAGAAATCTTCTTTGTTAGAAATTTCTATTTCTCCAACTATTCTAGAAAAAATTTGTAAACTTTTTTCTCATTATGAGATTTCTTTTTTTACTTTGGATCAGGAAAAGACTTTGTTTGATGTAAATTTTTCTTGTGATTCTATTGATCAAGTTGTTATTCATTGTACATCTAAGAAAGAATTACATAGTGTGATTCATTCGATTAAACGATCTCATCTTCAAATTAAGTTTTATCAAAATATTGTTGGAAATCAGTATGATTTGGAAATTGTTTCTAATGAATGTTCTATTTTTTCAAGTGTTTTTTGGCTATGTGAAGAAGAAGAAATTCCTTTATCTTCTGTTGTTTGTTTTGGTAAGAATAGAGAGGATAAAGAGATTTTGGAACATGTTGGAATTGGTATTTGTATGGAAGATGGAGTTCTTGATTTGAAAAAGGTTGCTCAAATGGTTACTTCTTCTAATTCTGCTAAGGGGTTTGAACGTGCTCTTCAACAGATTTTTTAGATTATCACTATTTTGTTTGGTTTTCTATTTGTTTATTTATTTAATTTGTACTATAATAACTTTAAGAGATGAGGGAGTTTTATGCAGATTAAGGTTACTTGTGAAGGTGAGTTATTATCTTATTTATATGAAAATTTGGATATGCCTAAAAAAAGGATTAAACAATATTTGACTCATGGTTCTATTTATGTTAATCAAAATTTGATTAAACAATATAATTATCCTTTATTTCCTGGAATGATTATTTCTATTGATACAAATAAAAGTAATGGTTCTTTTCCATTTGATATTGTTTATGAAGATGAACAAATTATTGTTGTCAATAAACCAAGTGGATTACTTTGTATTGCTACTTTGCAGGAGAAGGAGAGAACTCTTTATCATATGGTTAGGCAGTATTTATTTCATCAAGATAAAAATGCTCATGTTTTTATTGTTCATCGATTAGATAAAGATACTAGTGGAATTGTGATTTTTGCTAAAAATGAAAAAATAAAGAATCAATTGCAAGAAAATTGGAATGAGTGGGTACGTTTAAGGGAGTATACGGCAATTGTTCATGGGCATTTTTTACAAAAAGAAGGAAGGATTATTCAAAATTTAAAAGAAACTAAGACTCATTTGGTTTATGTTTGTAAAAAAAATGATGGAAAAAAAGCAATTACTCGTTATAAAGTAGTTAAGGAAAGTGCAAACTATTCTATGATAGGTATATTTTTGGAAACAGGTAGAAAAAATCAAATTCGTGTTGCTTTTCAGAGTTTGAACCATCCTATTTTAGGCGATAAAAAGTATGGAGATAAGCATGATGGATTTCCTCGACTTTATTTACATGCTAATCGATTAAAAATTTATTATCCTGTGATTCAGAAAGATATTTTATTTGAAGTTTCTAATCCTAAAGAGTTTAAAAAGATAATGAAATCGTGAGGTATTTATGAAAAAAATTATTAAAGTAGGAATTGTTTTTTTAATATTTGTTGTGTTAGGTGGAGTTATTTTTTTTGTTTGTTTTTCTAAAAAGGATGTTTCAGTAAAGAAAAAGGACAGTGTAGAAAAATCTTTTTCTAAAAAACCTGTAAAAGAAAATCTTTGGGATAAGGGTGATTTATTTTATTCTTATTATGAATTAGCTGATCAGGTTGTTTCAAAGATGTCTTTGGAAGAACTTATTGGACAGCTATTTTTGGTTCGCTATGATCAAACTACAGCATCTTCACAAATTCAACAATATTTTCCTGGTGGATATATTCTTTTTGCTAAGGATTTTCAAAATCATACTAAAGAATCTATTACGGGAGAGTTAGCACAGCTTCAAAGTAGTAGTCGATATCCGTTAATGTTTGGTGTGGATGAAGAGGGTGGATATGTTACTAGAGTTAGTCGTTATCCTAATTTTAGACAACAAAAGTTTCCATCTCCTAAAGCTGTATATGAACAAGGTGGATATGATTTATTAGCACAGGTGGAACAAGAAAAAGCAGAACTTTTACTTAGTCTTGGGATTCATTTGAATTTGGCACCAGTTGTGGATGTTTCTACTAATCCAAATGATTTTATTTATAATCGTGCGTTTGGAAGAGATGCTACTCTTACCGCAGAATTTGCTTCTAAAATGGTGGGATATGCAAATCAAGCAAATATTTCTTCTTGTTTAAAACATTTTCCAGGGTACGGTAATAATGTGGATACTCATACGGGAAGTGCATATGATAATAGGAGTTATGAAAATTTTGTTCAGAATGATTTTCTTCCTTTTAAAAGTGGAATTGAGGCATCTGTTCCAGCTATTTTAGTTTCTCATAATGTTGTTACATCTATTGATCCAAATTATCCATCTTCTTTGAGTGCGAAAGTGATTGGAGAACTTAGGAATACTTTGCATTTTAGTGGTATTATTCTTACTGATGATTTAGCAATGGATGCGGTTTCTGATTATGTTCAGAATGGAAGTGCTGCTGTTTTGGCTATTCAGGCGGGAAATGATATGATTATTACTTCTTCTTTTGAGACAATGTATCAAGAAGTATATCAGGCAGTTATTGATCAGGTGATTTCTAGGGAAGTTTTAGAGAAAGCAGTACTTAGAATTATTGCTTGGAAATATAAATATGGATTATTTTAGGAGGCGTTTATGACTGATAAAGAATTATTTGAACATAGTTTAGATTATATGGATAAGGAAATTGTTTTAGAAGGGTGGATTAAAAATCATCGTAAACAGAAAGAATTTGGATTTATTTCATTTTCTGATGGTACTTATTTTACTCCTATTCAGATTGTTTATGATAAAGAATTGAGTGGTTTTTTAGAGATTCAAAAATTAAGAATTGGTAGTGCTATTCGTATTGAAGGAGTGGTTGTTTCTTCTCCTAAAGAGGGACAAGAATTTGAAATTCAAGCTAAAAAAATTATATTATTGGGAGATTGTTTAGAGGATTATCCTATTCAACCTAAAAAACATTCTAGAGAGTTTTTAAGGGAACAAGCGTATTTGAGACCAAGGACGAATTTGTTTCAAGCGGTATTTCGGGTTAGAAGTGTTGCTTCTTTTGCTATTCATCAGTATTTTCAAGAAAGAGGGTATATTTATTTTCATGCTCCAATTATTACTGCTAGTGATTGTGAGGGAGCAGGGGAAATGTTTCAGGTTACTACTTTGAATATGGAAAATGTTCCTAAAGATCATGATGGAAATGTTCAATATGATGATGATTTTTTTGGAAAAAAGACTTCTTTAACTGTATCTGGTCAACTTCAAGCTGAGACTTTTGCTTTGGCGTATAAAAAAGTTTATACTTTTGGTCCTACTTTTCGTGCAGAAAATTCTAATACTAAAACTCATGCTTCTGAATTTTGGATGATTGAGCCAGAGATTGCTTTTTGCGATTTGACCAAAGATATGGATATTATGGAGGAAATGTTACGATACGTTGTTACTTATGTGATTGATCATTGTTCTTGTGAGATGGAATTTTTTGAACGTTTTGTTGAACCGGGTCTTTTAAAAAAATTAAATGTTGTTGTTTCTAAACCAGCTGTTCGTATTACGCATCGTGAGGCAATTACAATTTTAAAAGAGGCAAATCAAAAATTTGAATTTATTCCTCAGTATGGAGAAGATTTAGCTCGTGAACATGAAAAATATTTGACGGAAGAGAAATTTCATGCTCCTGTTTTTGTATATGATTGGCCAAAGGATATTAAGGCATTTTATATGAGACTTAATGATGATCAGGAAACTGTTGCAGCTGTTGATTTATTAGTTCCAGGTTCTGGTGAATTAATGGGAGGATCACAAAGAGAGGAACGATATGATTTGTTAGTTGATCGGATGAAGCAAATGAAGATGGATACTGAAACGCTTGATTGGTATTTAAAATTACGGCAGTATGGTGGTTGTGTTCATTCTGGATTTGGTATGGGATTTGAACGGTTGATTATGTATTTAACAGGAATTGATAATATTCGTGATGTTATTGCTTATCCTAGAGTACCAAATCATTGTGATTTTTGATTTTTTCTTTTTTATTTATAAAATTTTTGGTATAAAATCTAAATTCTTACTCATTCTATAAATGGGAGGAATAATAGTGAAAAAGTTAATATTAAGTTTGTCTTTTCTATTACTTTTGTTTGCTGGTTGTACAAATTCTTTAAATACTCCGACTGAGCGTGTGGAAGAATTTTTAGGAAAGTATCAATCTATGGATAGTGAAGTTCTTGCTCAACTTGATAGTGTAATTGCTTCTGATGATACAATGAGTGATGAACAAAAAAAGGATTACCGAGCTTTGATGGAGAAGCAATATCAAAATTTGTCATATAAAATCAAAAATGAAACGATAGATGGAGATAATGCTATTGTTGATGTAGAAATTGAAGTTTATGATTATGCTAGTTCCATTGCGAAATCAAAAGATTATTATAATGAGCATCCTGAGGAATTTGATGATTCTTCTGCTAAGGCAACAATTGATACAGATGATGATGTAGATGATACTAAAGATAGTACTACGGAGGATTCTTCAGAAGAAGATAAGGATGATAATTCTAAAAAAGATTCTGCAGAAAGTAAAGATTCTAAGTATATTGATTATAAAATTAAACAGTTAAAGAATGTTACGGATAAAGTGAAATATGAAATTACTTTTAATCTTATTAAAGAAAATAATACATGGAAAGTGCAAGATATTAGTGATATGGATAGACAAAAAATTCATGGTTTATTTGAACAATAAATTTAAATGGTGATGAACTTGTTTCATTACTTTTTATTTTGTTATTTCTTTTTTTATGTTATACTGTTAAGAAATTTATGGCATATTTCTTGCATAAGAAATATGTTATAAATTTAGTGTACCTAATTTATA
>CANQFO010000021.1 GCA_947599755.1 uncultured Bacilli bacterium | reverse complement strand
CATGCTTGAGCTTCTACTCTCTCAACTCCTTTATAATCACATAGTCTTCTTAAGTATACTCCTATATCTCTTCTAAGTTTTCTATAACTATGTGATTGATATTGGCAATTCCATCTCGTATGAGATAATGAACTTTCATCATCATTTTTTCTCTTAACGCTATCGCTTTTTCAGCTCTCACCCGCATAGCGAGTGGTTTTATTATGTTCCTATCCCGGAACATAAAAAAAACTACGATTAATTTTTTTTCATCGTAGTTTCTTTAGCAACCACTTGAATTAACATCTTTCCTTCTTTAGAATTACAATCAACATGAATATTATCCAATCCACTTTCCTTAGAAATTACCTCAATTCGTTTTTTTTCTTCTTTCATTTCTATCACCACTATTAGAATATGACAAAAAAAACAAAATATACAACGATTTTAATTTATATCTCTACCTACAACAGTATTTCTTATAGTTTCGATATACACCAATAAAACTATAAATCTAGACTATTTTGATTTAGTAAAAGTTTCTATCTCCAATCACTAATATATCTTTTTATGTGTACTAATTCTTTTATCATAATGATTTTCTTCTATCTTTTTCTTCCAGTATTGTTTTGGATAATGGTACTCAAATCTGTTTGTATTTGTGATGATATACCTAGTTCAAACTCATCTGTAACACCATAGTTAAATTGAAAATTTGGATTAAAGACAAATTCTTTATTTTTTACATCCAAAAATCCAATACAAAACTGTTTCGGTATAACACGTCTAGCAAAATATGTTTCAGGAATTTCTTCCTCTTCCCAATCATCAAAATGTGGTTCAGTTATTCCATATTGTATATATTCTCTTGAACCAGTTATACTCTTAGGTACAACAAACAAACAAGTTGCACCAAAACCACTTCTATTTACATTTGGATTGGTAATACCACCAAAATCAAGGTTACAATTTGTATTCTCGAAAAAATGTTGAGTATCAGATAATTCATCCCTAATTCCATCCGAACGAATTTTGCATTTTTTTCCATTATATATATAAGTTCTTACATTTTCATCATCGTATTCTATATCAATTGGTTCTTGAGATTCTACATCATCTGGCAACTCATCTAATTCATCAGTAGAAACTTTATATCCTTTTGTCATTATTTTATTTGCTGATTCAACATCGGTAGCATGTTGATAAATTATATATTCCGAGTTTTTGCAAAATTTATAAATTTTTTGGATTAGGTTACACAATTTATCTCCATAATAAGATCTTGCTTCTTCTTCAGTTAAAGTGACTCTATCGCCTCTTAAATTTCTTTCGTAAATCATTTTTAATAATTGTTCATAAGTCATAAATATTAAATTCTCCCTACTCTTTACCATAATATTATCTTTTAAATGTAACTTTTTTATTAAATTGGAAAAACTTTTTACTTTTGCATTTTTTATAAATAGATAATCTTTTTATCTCATAAATATTTAGTCTATTTTTTACTTTTCTTTTATCTAATTATATTCTGAATTTATAATTAGATCATTTCTTAATAACTCATTTATACATAATTGTTTTATATAGCAAGAGTTAAATCATCTATTTCTTCTCTATCTTTTCTTTTCCGCCCATATATGATTGTAATACTTTTGGAATCTTGATTGATCCATCTTCTTGATAATTGTTTTCAATTAGGGCAATTAATCCTCTTGGAGTTGCTACCACAGTATTATTTAAAGTATGAAGATAATAGGTACCCTTCTCTCCCTTCACCCGAATTCCTAATCGTCTAGCTTGAGCATCTCCCAAATTAGAACAACTAGCAACTTCAAAATACTTTTTCTGACGAGGACTCCAAGCCTCAATATCACAAGATTTAACCTTTAAATCTGCTAAATCTCCACTACAACATTCTAATTGCCTAACAGGAATATCAAAATTTCTAAAAATCTCTACTGTCAAATTCCACATTTTATCATACCACTTCATGGATTCCTCTGGTTCACAAATAACAATCATTTCTTGTTTTTCAAATTGATGAACACGATACAATCCTCTTTCTTCTAAGCCATGAGATCCTCCCTCTTTTCTAAAACATGGAGAATAACTAGTCATCTGAATTGGTAACTGTTCTTTTTTAATAATTTGATCCTTAAATCTACCAATCATAGAATGTTCAGAAGTACCTATTAAATATAAATCCTCTCCCTCTATTTTATACATCATTGCCTCCATTTCAGGAAAAGACATCACTCCAGTTACCACATCACCATGAATCATAAAAGGAGGAATTGCATAAGTAAATCCATGATCAATCATAAAATCTCTAGCATAAGCAATCATTGCTTCATGAAGTCGAGCAATATCTCCCAATAAATAATAAAATCCTTCCCCACTAGTACGTCCAGCGGCTTCCTTATCCATACCAGCAACTCCACTAATAATATCTGCATGATAGGGAATTTCATATAAAGGAACTAAAGCTTCCCCAAATCGTTGAACTTCTACATTTTCACTATCATCTCTACCAATAGGAACAGAAGGATCCATAATATTAGGAATAACCATCATAATTTCTTTAATTCTCTTATTCGTCTCATCCTGAATAGTTTCTAATTTCGTAATTTCATCTGTCATCTCTTTTATTTTTTCTTTAATATGATTAGCTTCATCAATCTTTTTTTCTTGCATCAACTTTCCAATTTCACTACTCATTTTATTTTTATCTGCTTTTAACCCATCCGCTTTCGTTTGAGCCTCTCTTACCTTGATATCTAGCTCATAAACTTCATCTACCAAAGGTAACTTTTCCTCTTGAAATTTTTTTTGAATATTTTCTTTTACTAATTCCTTATTTTCTCTAATTAATTTAATATCTATCATAATTTTCACTCCTAACTTTTCGTGCATTTCGAATTCCTTTTAATAATTTTTCTGCATTACCAAATAAAATTTTTTTGGCATCTTCTTCCCTATATTCCTCTAACAAATCATGAAACAGAAAAGAAGAAACCATCTGATAAGGATAAATAGAACATCTACCATAATGAGAATCAACATGACTTAAAAAATTCATATCATCTGTTGCTACCATAACTTTATCATTCCCAACAATAGAAGCAATATGCATAATATGTTGAAGATAATCTTTTCGCAATTTTGCAAAATCTCTACGAAAAGGACAAACAAACCCTCGATGAGAAAAAACTCCAACGAATCCTCCAACACTCTTCATTTGCAAAAGCTGTTGATCAGTAAGATTTCGCTTCCGATTACATAACGATCGAGCATTAGAATGACTAGCATAAACAAATACCTCTTTTCCCATCAATTGTTCCTCCCGAATCAATTGAATCATATCAGAAAAGGTCTTTGGATTAGCATGAGATAAATCAATTCCCATTCCTAAAGAAATTGCCTTTCTTAAAAACTTCTTTCCTTTATTAGTTAACCCTTGCAAACTACGATTACCTGAAGCATATTGATTTTTTGTATTCCAAACAAGAAGAAAAGAATCTAATCCAGCATAATATAATTTTTCCAATTCTTCCTCATCCTGAATATAATCACATCCTTCAATACTATAAAAAATATTTGTATTAGGTAAATAACGATCTAAAATTTGTTTTGCTTTTTTAAACATTTCAAGCACTGAAACACTATCTTGATAATATTTAGGATGAAGTTCCTGGATCATCTCTTTCTTACTCATAAAATATAAATTAGCAATTACACCCTCTACATTATTCTTAGAAAAAAATCTAGAAATCTCTTCTAAATAAGAATAATCATTAGATAAATACCCAACATAAGCAATAGTAAGCAAATCATAATGAGTATCAATCATCACATCACCTCCAATCTATAACCATACTTCCGACTTCTGAACAAAAAAAGAACAGTACAAGGAGTGCTTTTCACACGGTACCATCCTTTTTTTAACTTATTTCGATAACGGGATTATCCGGAAAAAATCATCTATAGAGTAGATAAATAAGCCTTCAATATCGTTTTCACCAACCACGAATTCTCTACAATCAAAAAACTTATTATTAGTTCTAATCACTGATTTACTAATATTATATTCCAAATAAAATCTTTTAGCAACCCATGATTTAGATATATTGTTCATATCAATAAGAAAAGATTTTCCTTCTACTGATAAAATGAAAACCACTGTAAAAAAAATTTATAAATACTAGATATATATTGTGAACAAAAAATAGCAATAGAAATAATAAAGAAAAAACCATAAAAAAATAATAATCGATGATTAGAATGATATATTTTTTCTAAATAATCATCATTAGTAGAAGCAGCGAAAATATTTTCCTTTTTTTCATAAAAAACATCAGGTTGAAAAGCAATCATAGGAATAGCAAAAATTGGAAATAAACAACTAAACCAACCATTTTTTCCAAATACCACACCCATTCGATAAAAAGAATAAAAAAGAAAGACTATTCCCACAATAGGAATAAAAGTCAAAAGAAAAAGCCATCCTTTTTTAAGAGTAATTTGAAAAAAAACATATAAATTATAAAAAGGAATATAATAAGACCACCAAGGAAAACCTGCCTTCATATACATAAATTGCACAGATAAAGAAAAGAAAAAACAAAGAGTACCAAAAAATAAAAAAACACTAAATTTTGGATAAAGTAAACTTTGAACTAAACTATAATGCTCACTAACTTGAATAAAATAAACAGAAAGAATTAAATAAAAAAAATAAAAAAGTAAATGAACAAGAATACAAACTGTCCTATTTCCCGCACGAGAAGGATGAGCAAAAGATAAACCATCTAAAGATTTCTCACCAATAACAAATGTCTGAGGAGAAACAACATTTTTATCAAGATATGGCTTCATCTGTTGATTAAGAGGATGCTCATAATTTAAAGTACCACATTTCATACAACAACGTTGAGAACTCCACATTTCTGCCCCACATTTTGGACAAATCGTTTTATATCCTAAAGCCTCACTCATAAAATTATTCCTCCTATTCATTTTATATTCTAAAAATGATCCTATTCTATAACTAATTATATCATATTCTTTTCATTTGTACACGAAATACAATAAATTTATAGGAGAATAAATCAAAAAAAAGGCTATTTAGCCTCAATAATTAATTTAATAGCAGTTCGCTCTTCTCCATCAATAGCAATATCTTGAAATGCAGGTATACAAACAAGATTTTTACCAGAAGGAGCAACAAAACCTCGTGCTATAGCAACAGCTTTTATTGCCTGATTCAGCGCTCCTGCCCCTACAGCTTGAATTTCTACACTGCCTTTTTCACGAAAAACATTAGCTAAAGCACCTGCTACACTATTTGGATTAGATTTACTACTTACTTTAAGTGTTTCCATATATATTAATTCCTCTCTTTCTATACACTAAATCATATGAAATTAAAAAAAAGTTATGACAAAATTATAATATAATCTTCTTTATACCAAAACATAGTAATTTATCACTTGTTTAGTATATTGATTAACCAAACATCATCACACCACAATAAAAAAGAAGAAAAGCAATCAATAAATCGCAATAATCCTTCTTTTCCTCGATGAAATAACTTTTACACACACTTCATTCTACCACTGATAAAGGGCTTCCATTTTTACCCTAAAATAGAATAAACACATCAATTATCAGTCGCATAAAACAGTCCCTTCAACTCATAGAATGAATACTAAAATTCCCCACTAATAACATCATAAATTCCCCTAGTAACTAAATGAAAATAACTAAGTGGTAAAATATTTTCCTGCACAACCAAATCACCTGTAGAAAGAACCTTACCTTTCTCACAAACAGAAATTTTTCCCATCTTTTGACCTTTTTTTAAAGGCAATTGAACCTCATCCAATTGAACATGATATTGATATTTAGAAGATTTTTCCCCTACTGTTTCTACAACTCCTAAAGAATCTTTTAAAACTACTTTAATAATTTCCTGATTAGCTTTATCCACTTTAATTTTACGAATTACTTCACCACGATTTTTTAATATTCTCATCTTTACCTGATTAAATCCATAATCTAATAAACTCATCGCTTCACTATTCCTAGTTTTGCTATCATTTTCCCCTAAAACAATACCAATTAATCGCAAATCATTTCTTTTAGCCGTAGCAGCTAAACAATAACCAGCTGCATCAGTATGTCCCGTTTTTAATCCATCTGCTCCATCATAAAAACGAACCAATTTATTAGTATTAACAAGCCAAAATTTATTTTCAGTATTCTCTCTTAAATAATCTTCATAAACAGAAGAAAATTTTAAAATATCAGGATGATTGACAACAAGTTCTCTAGCAATCATTGCCATATCATAAGCACTAGAATAATGATTTTCCTCATCTAACCCCGTACAATTACTAAAATGAGTATTTTTCAATCCTAATTCTTTAACTTTTTCATTCATTTTCTTAACAAAATTAACTTCACTTCCACTAATTACCTCTGCCATTTGTACTGTAGCATCATTACCACTAGCCATAGAAATTCCTTTCATCAAATCAGATATAGTAATTTTTTCCCCTTCTTCAATATATATTTGTGAACCACCCATATCAGCTGCATTTTTACTAACTGTGACCACATCATCCCATTTAATCTTTCCCTGTTGAATTGCTTCTAAAATAAGAATTTGAGCAACCATTTTTGTCATAGAAGCAACAGCTACTTGTTTATCTTTTTCCTTTTCAAAAAGAATTTTTCCCGTACTAGCCTCCATCAAAATACCACTAACTGCACCTGGAATTAATGAAGAATTAGAATTTTGATTTTCTTCTTCCTCCATAGCATAAACAAAAAAAGGAAAAAGACTAATTACACATAAAAATAAAAAAAACAAACAACAAACTCTTTTCATCTCTACCTCCTACCATTTTTTATGTAAAATAAAACAAAAATATACATAAATTAAAAATTTAATGCTATGATAGAATTAAGGTGACAGTATGGAGAAAAAAAGAAAAAAAAAATTAAAACTAAAAAAAAAGAATTTTTTAATATTTTTAATCTGCATAATATTAATTATCATAAGTATTAATTATGGTTTAACTATTCTAACAAAACCAAACACAAAAAAAAATAAAACCATTCAAAAAACACAAAAAGAAATAAAATTAAATCAATTAGAAAATATAAATAAAAAATTAGATTATTTTAATGAAGAGTATATTGATCGTTATCTTGCATACAAGAAAAAAAATAAAAACCTACCAATAAAACAAATCATATTAGATGTAAATATTGGAATTGATAATGATTATTACACCCATACAAAAAAAACAAAAAATTTAAATAAAAGTTTCATTTTAGTAAATAAATATTACTATCTACCTTCAGAGTATATACCAAATAATTTAGAAAAAATAGATGAAAAATATGCAAGAGCTGGAATGAGATTAGTAAATTACGCAAAAGAAGCCTTTGAAAAACTCGCTGAAGATGCAAAAAAAGAAGATTTATCCATTATTATCATGTCTTCTTATCGCAGTTATCAATACCAATTAAATCTTTATAATCGCTATAAAAATGAAGATGGAATAAAAAAAGCAGATACCTATTCTGCTAGAGCTGGATATTCAGAACATCAAACAGGATTAGCCTTTGATGTATATAATGATAAAGAAGATTATACAAACTTCGATAAAACAAAAGAATTTATATGGATGCAAAAAAATGCTTATAAATATGGATTCATCTTAAGATTTCCAGAAGATAAAGTAAAACAAACTGGCTATGAATATGAACCTTGGCATTATCGCTATGTTGGAAAAGAAATAGCTTCTTATATTCACAAACATAAAATTTGCTTTGAAGAATACTATGTTCAAAAAATAGAAAAAACATAAACAAAAACTTTTCTAATCAAATTTTTTTTGATAAAACAAATATAAATAATAAAATAAAGTAAATAAAATCCATATTCCAAAAATAAAATTACTTATCTGAACAATAGATAAAATTAATGAATTTTGATATAAAATAACAAAATTAGACAGATCAATCCCTTCACAAGAAGCAACAGAGATAAATGACATAAAGAAAAAATACAATAAACTAAAAAATAAATAATTAATACACTTTTTCACAGAAGTAATCTTTTTACTAAAAATAGAAAACAACATACAAACAGTAACAAACATAATAATAAAGAAATAAACAATAGGAGAAGGAAAATAAATATATTGAATAATCACTTTAAAAAAACTATCAATACAAAGTTGAACATATTGATAATAAGGAATAGTAATTCCAATCAAAAATCCAATATAAATCCCAATCGCAATAACCTGAACAAAATAATTTGGTCGTTTTAAATTAAAAAGCAAAATTACTAACAAAAGAAGGCTTAAAATAAATGTCTCAATGGATAAAAAAGAAGAAAAAATATACTGAAAAACCAATCGAATTTTTCCCAACAAAGACAAATTCAAAATAACACCTCCTTATGATACCAATTCAAAAATATAAACAGTTTGAAGTGTATCATTATCCTTAGTACAAGTAATAAGAGTTAACGTCGTTCGATCATAATTTCTAGAAATCTTAACTCGACCATTTTTTAAAACATTATAAACATTAACTAATTGATATTGATACCTAACTCCCCGATAAGTAACATAAGCATAATCATTAAGATTAAGACGATATAAATAAGCAAAATAAGAAATATATGCATCTCCAGAATGAGCCATTAAAATCAAATTACCATGAACAACATCAGGCATAGTAGAACCATTAACCAAAGTAACATTATATTGAATTTGATTATAACGAGAATCTAAAGAATAAAACCCTCTTTTCAATCCAATCCTAGGAATTTCCAATATTCCTAAATATTTATCATATTGATTTTCTGAAGATGAATTTAAATCAGTACTTGTACCTGTATCATCCAAAATATTATTAGCAATTGGAACATTATCAAGATAAGTATCTGTAGAATTATCTACATTCTGTAAATTAGAAATAGCAATATTCATATCAGAATAAACATTCTCTCTAATTCTCATCAAATAATTCCAAGATAAGAAACTCAATCCAATAAATATAAGAAAAGAACCAATAAAGAATAACTGGCTCTTTTTTAATTTTTTACTGTTGTTTTGCTTTAGGTTTAACATTTGCATAAATCACACCAACACCACTTAACATAATGATAAGTCCGATAAAATAAATTGACTGAGCCACATTTTTATTCGTATCTGGAACCTCAGGAGTATAATTAATATCATAAGTTAAACCATCACTAAGACTACTAGTAATTGTTCTAACATTAGTAATTACCTGACAATTATCATCGGAAGTATAATAATAGCCTTCATAACTTTTAAATATTCCAGTTGCAGTTAACACAATACTCTTTGCATCCTCTGTCACTTTATCAACAGGAATTCTAATATAAAATTTCGTACCAACTGCCATCTTATCAAGATTAGTAATCTGTTCACCATTTTCATTAACTAAAATAGTACCAGATGGTGCACTAGATAAAGTAACGGAAAATCCCTCAAAACTACCTAACTTTTCATAATTAACACTACCAACCACAGAAACCAAATCAGTTTGATAATATTTTTCATCATCAGTAATGGTCAAAGTATCAGAATTCATGGAAACATCAAAGGTTTTAATAGTAGCACCACTATTATGAATATTAATTGCCGTCTCAATTTTTTTATCAATTCCATAAAGCGTATATAATGGACTTGACTCATTAATTAAATCAGTACTCTTACTATTATATAATTTTTTAATCGCATAAATATTTTGAACATCAGTATCAGTAATTTTACTTGTATCCTTAGCACCAATCTTTTTCTGATAAACCCATATAGCAGTTTGAGTTAACCAAATATCTACTAAAACATCTTTATTGGTTAACCGAGAAGCCTCAGTTCCATTATAAAGATTAGCCATCAAATAAATAAGACCTTGATCCTCAATTAAATCCTCACTTTTTTGATAAGATTTTCCTGTACAAAAAGGAACATCATGTTGAATACAAAAAACAGGAATACCATCAGAAGTAGTATAAGAAGTAATTCCTACAACAGGATTACTTTCCCCAATAACTTGCTCACCAGAACTAGTAGTAAAACTATCAGGAAGAGGATCCTCAACATTATTAATGGCATAAGAAACTTGATTAAACCCAAAAATAACCAAAGAAAAGATAAATACAATAGCAACTACAAAAGACAAAAATACAGATTTATCATTACGAAACAACTTTTTAAAAAAAGAATCATTTTTACGGTTTTGATTTTTTTCCATATAAATTTTTTCCATATACACACCTTACCTTTATAAAAATATTATACCATATTTTTATCATTTTCAAACTATTTTTTTAAATCAATAGAAAAGATATCTTCCATCTTGGGTAAATGAACCTTTTTCTGAACATAAAAAGTCGCCAAAACATCTCCTTTTTTTACTTTTTCCCCTACTAATTTATGAAATAAAATTCCTACCCCATAATCAATTTTATCTTCAATTTCCTCTCTTCCAGCTCCTAAAGAAACAGATAGCTTCCCAACATTCAAAGCATCAATTTTCGTAATTACTCCACTACAATTAGCCCTCATTACCTGCTTTTTTGAACTACAAGAAAGTAGTGATAAATCTCCTCCTTGAGCTGATACAAGTTCTAAAAATTTTTGATATGCACATCCATTAGTAATACTATCTAAAACCAAAGAAGTCGCTGCTTCTTTAGAAATATTTTTCCCCATACTAACCATTTCACTAGCAAGCAAAACACACAAATCAACAAGAGAATTATCCTTCTCTTCTCCTTTCAAAACAGAAATAGCCTCCTTCACTTCCAAACTATTACCAACAGCATAACCCAAAGGAGCATTCATATCACTAATAATCGTACGAACCTCTCGATGATAAACCTTACCAATTTTAATCATCAATTCACTAAGTTTTTCTGCCTCCTCAACAGTTTGCAATAAAGCACCATTACCAACCTTAATATCAATCAAAATCTTATCCGCACCAGATGCAATCTTTTTACTCATAATACTAGATGCAATTAAAGGAATAGAAGATACCGTAGCAGTAACATCCCGAAGAGCATAAATTTTTTTATCCATAGGAGCAAGATCAGCAGTTTGCCCTGTAACCACAACCCCAATCTTTTTCACTTGATGAATAATTTCTTCATCAGATAAATCAACACGAAAACCAGGAATACTTTCCAACTTATCAATCGTCCCACCAGTATATCCAAGTCCTCTTCCACTCATTTTGACAACAGGAACACCCAAACTAGCAACAATAGGAGCAATAATTAATGTAGTTTTATCCCCAATTCCACCAGTAGAATGTTTATCCACTTTAACACCAAGAATATCGCTAAAATCCAACACATCCCCACTATCAATAAAAATCTTAGTCAAAGAAAAAATTTCTTCATCACTCATTCCCTGAATACAAATGGCCATAAGTAATGCAGACATTTGATAATCAGCAATCTTTCCCTCCAAATATTGGTTGAAAAAAAAGTCTAATTCCTGATAACTAAGTTCCTTTCCTAATCTTTTCTTATTAAGAATATCAATAATCATCATAACACCTTCCTATATAAATAAGATTCTCTTCTCTGAAATCCTAACTTTTCATAAAGACGATGGGCACAACTTCTCTGATAACCTGAAGTAAGTTCTAAATAACAAATATGATTTTCTCTAGCATAAGAAATGGCAAATTCCATCATCTTAGTTCCAATTCCCATTCCTTGCTTATCTTTTTGAACACAAACATATTCAACCAAAAACCACTTATTCTGACAAACAACATCAACCATTAAATGCAAAATAAAATATCCGATTACTTCATATCCATCAACAGCAACAAATTCATAACTAGAAGGATCAAAAGAATCCCTTATCTTGGAAACAGAAAAATTTTCTGCCAAAATCTTTTGAACTTGTAGATAATCAGAATCTTCATACTTTCGAATAACAATATCCATAACATCACCACTATTCTAATTAAAAGTATAACATAGAAAAACAACTGACTCAATAAATCAGTTGCAAAAGATAAAAAAACAAATTTTATTCTTCTAAATCACCTACCTTTTCCTTCTCTTTTATCATCTTATCTTCTTTTCCCTTAGAAGAAAGAAAAGTAACCTTTTCCGCAATAATTTCCAAAAGATATTCCCTCTTCCCATCTTTTTCTACTATCCGAGATTGAACTCTACCCTTTACTCCAACAATATCTCCTTTTTCACAATATTCCGAAGTATTTTGAGCAATATGATCAAAAAGAACACAATCAATAAAATCCGTATCATAATTTCCCTCTACATTTTTAAAGCTACGAGGAATAGCCAAAGAAATAGTCGCAACCTTCCCTCCCTTTTCCGACTGATGAACAGAAATATTTCGAGTAAGTCTACCAACTAAAATAATTTGATTAAGCATATCTCACCTCCTTTCTGAAAACATCATATAAAATGAAAAAACAGTTTGCAAACCGAAAAAAAAGAACAAAAAGAAAAAAAAGAAAGAAAAAAAAAGAAATTCCTATACAGAATTTTTTATTTTGACAAGCAAAAAAAAAGAAATAAATAAATTTAGTAATTATAAATTTCTTTTAATTAACTGATTTAATTCCACCGCATATTCCATTGGTAACTCCTCACGAAATTCTTCCAAAAATCCCAAAATAATTAACTCCATAGCCCTCTCTTTAGAAATACCTCTACTCATCAAATAAAATAAATTTGCATCACTAATCTTAGAAACCGTAGCCTCATGCTCAATACTACTACTAAGATTAAAACAAGAATTAACAGGAATAGTATCACTTTTAGAATCCTTATCCAAAATCAAAGTATCACATTTTACATCACTATGACTATGTAAAGCATTTCCACTAATCAATACCTTACCACGATAAGTAGCATTACCAAAATTTCTAGCAATACTTTTAGAAATAATTTTACTTCGTGTATTTCCTCCCAAATGAATCATTCTAGCACCACTATCTTGAATTTGCCCCTTAGAAGCAACAGAAATCGTAATACAAACTCCACTAGAATAATCACCCTTTAATACACAACAAGGATATTTCATAGTAACCTTACTACCAATATTCCCATCAATCCATTCCATCACACCATAATCAGAAACCACTGCTCTTTTAGTAACCAAATTATAAACATTCGTAGCCCAATTTTGAATGGTAGAATAACGACATTTACTATGCTTCCCAACATAAATTTCAACAACCGCAGCATGTAAAGATGAATCACTATAAACAGGAGCAGTACAACCCTCAATATAATGAAGACTACTATAGTCATCAACAATAATTAAGGTACGTTCAAACTGTCCCATATGACGACTATTAATTCGAAAATAACTCTGCAATGGCCGATCAAGAGTAGTATGAGGAGGAATATAAATAAAGCTTCCTCCACTGAAAACCGCCCCATTTAAAGCAGAAAATTTATTCTCCCCACTCTTTACAATTTTACCAAAATACTTACGAACCAATTCAGGATAATCCCTCATCGCTTGCTCAATAGAAGTAAAAATAACCTTCTTTTTCTCTAACTCATCAAGCATATTATGATAAATAACTTCACTTTCATATTGCACACCCATACCACCAAGATGAGACTCACTTTCTAAAACTCCCAAAGAATCAAACTCATCTCGGACTGGTTTCAACACTTGACTCCAATCACTTTTCATCTTTTGATCCAAATCATCAGATTTATAATAAATAATTTGAGAAAGATCTAAATCAATAGAAGGTCCAAAAGAAGGCATATCCAATTGTTCAAATTGAGAATAACTATCCAACCGAAATTTCTTTACCCAAGGATCCTCTTTTTTTATCTTAGAAATTTTTAAAACTTTTGCTGCATCTATTCCTTTAATCTCCATACCAATCCTCCATCTACAATTGCTAATTTTCTAACTGACTAAGCATACGATAAACCGCAATACTAGGAAGTAAAGCACATCCTTTACGATTTGGTTGCTTACAAATATCATCATACACAATCAAATCCCCTAATAATTCTGGATCATACTCCTTCTCCTGAATCATATTTTGATAATTTTGTAAAATATTTTTAACCTCTTCCACTGATTTACCGATCAATTGTTGAATCATAATAGAAGAAGCAGATGTACTAATTGCACAAGCCTCCCCATCAAAACGAATATCTTTTACCATACCATCCTCAATTTTCATCATAAAATCCAAATTATCAATACAACTTTCACTATTAGTATTAGTAGTTAAATAACTATCATCCTGAATTAATCCACGATGAATAGGATCTTGATAATGATAAAGAATAATTTCTCGCCGCATAGAATTATCCATCAATCGCCTCTCCTTTCCCTT
This sequence comes from uncultured Bacilli bacterium, assembly GCA_947599755.1. Lineage (GTDB taxonomy): Bacteria > Bacillota_I > Bacilli_A > RF39 > UBA660 > CANQFO01. Next base: position 1,218 of record CANQFO010000021.1, on the reverse strand, counting down.
TATCTTTTTTAATGATTAAAGAACCACCTTAAAGATATCCTGACTTTGTCGCAAAACTTGAACCAATCGATCAATATCATGATAATCATTATACAAATATAGACTAACACGAACAGTATTTTTAACTTTAATTTCATCTTTTAACATTTTAGCACAATGATTACCAGCTCTAACATAAATATGATAATGATTCAAATAAACAGAACTATCTTGAGGAAAAACCCCATCAATATTAAAAGCTAAAATTCCACTCTCAGAATTTGAATTATATAAAATAATATTAGGAATTTTTGAAAGTTCAGAAACCAAATATTTTTTTAATTTCACTTCATGTTGATGAATAACATCCATCCCAATATCTTTTAAATACAAAATTGCTCGACGTAAGCCAATAACCTCCGCAATAGGTGGAGTACCAGCTTCAAATTTAGTTGGAGCATGTTTTAATTCATAGTGATTATCTGCTTCAAATAACTGATTCATTCCACCACCATAAAATAAAGGATCCATCCTCTCCAAAAGATCATATTTTCCAACCAATACACCAACTCCAGTAGGGCCTAACATTTTATGACCAGAAAAACATAAAAAATCAATATTACAACGCTGAAAATCAACAGGAAGATGAGGTACACTTTGTGCACCATCTACACAAAAAAGAATCTTCTTTTCTTTACAAATTTTTCCAATAGAATAAATATCTCGAATATCCCCAATAACATTGGTAACATGAGCAATAGAAATAACCTTTGTCCTAGAAGTAATAGAATCCAATACACTTTGCACACTAAGTTCATACTGAGAATCAAGCTTCATATAACGAATGACAATACCGATTTCCTTACTCAACTGAATCCAAGGTAAAACAGTAGACGCATGCTCTGCTCGAGTAAGTAAAACTTCATCCCCTTTTTTCAAAATTTTTTTCATATAACCAAAGACAACCAAATTCATAGACATTGTCGTTCCACTAGTAAAAACAACTTCTTCACTACGATTACAATGAATAAAATCCCGAACAACACAACGAGTATCATCATACAATTGATTAGTAATAACAGACGCATCATAATCCCCTCGATGAATATTGGAAGTATGATTAGCATAATAATCAACCATACTATCAATCACACATTGTGGTTTTAACGTAGTAGCACCATTATCAAAATACACAATATCTTGTTTTAACAAAGGAAAATCTTCTCTATGCATAAAATC
>CANQFO010000020.1 GCA_947599755.1 uncultured Bacilli bacterium | reverse complement strand
GTTACAAAAAGATGAAAAAGTTTTCCACATTTTCATCTTTTTTTATGCCAAGTGTTTTTTTTTACCTAAACTCAAATCTTTATTTAAGATTCATCGTAGGAATAACATTAATAGATTGAGCAACTTCTACCAATTCATCCTGACTAAGCACATCACTAACTAAATAATATTCAATCCCATTACTAGTCCAAGATAGAGAATTATCAGTCATTACTCCTAAAGTATCCATCAACCGATAAGGTTCACCATAAGTAGGAATAATCGTAAACTCAGAAGAAATATTAGCAGTCTCTTCAACAAGTAAAAATGGTTTATCTCCTTCAAAAGTCATAATAATTCTCTCTCCAACATCCTTCTTAACCTTCTCCTCACTAGAAAGTTTAGTACCTTGAGGAATAACAAGTGGATAAATAGATTCATCTAAACTACTAGTTTCAATAACCGTATCAGAAGAAACAGAATAAGTTTTCATTATAGTATCCAAATCAAAATAATTTTTCTTAAACGTAGGAGAATAATCAATATCATGAAAACTCATTGTCATACAAATCACATTAGAAGAATCATAAACTTTAACTGTTTGAATATCCAACTTCTTATTCAATTCAATCTTTTGTTTCACAAAATTTCGATTATTAGGATAATTTACTTTAGTAGTAAATACATAAGAATTTTTCTTACTTTCAAACTGACGAGAAGAATCATTCTGAATATCATTCATCAAAGCATGCAATAAATAAATCTGAGAATTACTATAAGGCCAATCACTTTGAAACTTAAAACTCTTATTCAAAGAAGGTGTAAGTACTATAACTCACCAAAGTATTAAACTTTTTCATTATTTATATATGGTATCTTGTTTTTTATTATCTATTTCTATTTTTTCATCGATATATTTATAGTTTAAAGCATTATTACTTGTTATAACCCTCTCGCCTAATTTCCTTTCAAGATCAACTCTTGCAACTTTAGCTGTATTACCACCCATTTTCGCTATTTTTTTATTTTCATCTATTCCATAAGGTTTATGCTTTCTAGCAAGTTCTCTTGTTGCTATTTCACCTAAATCTGTTAAAAGAACTTCTACATCTGTCATATTATCTCTCAAAGATTCTTTACGAAGCCCTTTAAATGCTTTATATTCACTTGCTTTCACTCCAGACCATTCTTTGTAAATTTCATTAGTTAGAATAGCATATTCTTTATTTCCAGTTATTCCTCCATCTTGCCACACATCAGTTAGTTGTTTTCTATCCTAAACACCTTTAATTCTTTTGGCGATCCATTTTTTATCATAGCCTTTAGCCCTATACAAATCTATCGCTCTTTGAGCTGCTATTGATGGGTCAAATGTTTCATCTATTCTCTCGCTGCCTAATTTTGCTAACCATTGTTTTATAGGTTCTGCATTCTTACTAGGAATTGATTCAATGATTCTAAACATTCCTTCAATATCAACAATATCAGTATTATAATATTTGCCATCAGAAGCTTTCAATTTCAGTTGGTTACAATTTGTAACCGACTCATTTCCCTCCTGTTTTAGTCTATGTTTTAAAACTTTCCAATAATTTCTCGGATTATCACTTTCTGAAACAACACCAACTATGTCGACAACACTTATAAAATATTTTTCTTGTTCCTTATCCCAAACAGTTCTAATTGTTTCATTATTAAATATTTTGTTGACTAAATGCATTTTATCTTGAATCATAAGTACCTCCTTTGATGATTATATTGTAAACATTTGTTCTTAATGCAAGTTTTTAAATTAACTTAAACTTATAATATATATCGATATTTTTTTCTTCATCTATCTCTATCCTATCAATTAGTGAACTGATTAAGGCACGAGATGGATTTTTCATCTCTAAAAATTCTTTAATTTTATCTAGATAGTATTTATCGTTTACTAACTTATTATTTTCTAAATCATATAAGAGTTTTTCGTATTCTTTTTTCTTTTTCTTTGATTCATTTATTTCTAATGTTAAATTGTTATAAGTCCTTTTATACATTTCCAAAGTTATATTGCCATCTAATTTGTCGTTATAGCACATATCGATCTTTCTATTAAGAGTTTCTATATTGTTTTCTAATCTAAATATTTCTTGCGTTATACTTTCTTTTTTCTTTTTTAATTTATCAGAGTTTTTAATTATAGACTCTATAATTTTCTCATCTAAATATTTCTTTGCCATCTCCCTTAAATTTTCCAAGACTATATCTTCTATAACTTGATACTTAACAGAATGTGGAGTACAAACATTTTGATTTTTTCTTTTTGCCCAATAATTACAATTACCATAAATTCTATGAACTAATCCATATTTTTGTGTTTGTTGTAAATGTTCTCTAAATCCCATTGTGTGATGACATTCTTTACAAAAAATGAGTCCTCTTAACAAAAGTTTATCAGTTATGCCATTCCCTTTAATACCTCTATTTTTATTGCTTTTAAACATTTTTTGTACTAAATCAAAAGTTTCTTTATCAATAATAGGATCTACTGCACCAAGAGCGACAATCCAATCATTAGGTTTTGTATGAACAATCTTTTTAGATTTATAATTTACCTTTCTGTTTCTACACTGAGTTAAATTACCAATATAAGTTGGATTTTTTAAAATACTATCCACTGTTCTTGTAGCCCATACTCCATAATGAACATTCTCTTGTCCTAATTTCATATTCTTATACATACTTGGGGTGTTTATATGCTCACTGGTTAATATATCACAAATTCCTGTTAAACTATTCCCACTAATAAACAAATCAAATATTCTTCTTACAACACTTGCAGCTTCTGGATCTATTTCAAGTTTATGTTTATCCTCTTTCGATTTTTTATATCCAAAAGGAGCATAGCAACCAACAAATAAACCATTTCTTTTTTTCGTATAAAGTGAACTTCTCAACTTATTAGAAATATCCTTAACATACATATCATTAAAAGCACTTTTAAACACCAACATATCGTTTGCTGAATTATTACGATTAAAAGTATCTACCCCATCATTTACCGCTACATATCGAATATTGTGTTCTGGAAAATACCGTTCAACATAATAACCAAATTCAATATGATCACGCCCAAGTCTTGATGTATCTTTTGTAATAATCATATTTATCTTTTTCTCTTCACAATCCTTAATCATACGATTAAATCCTGTCCTATCGAAAGTAGTACCTGATACTCCATCATCAACATACTCATCAACAAATAATAAGTCATTATCTCTAATATAATTTAATAATAAATCTCTTTGTGTAGAGATACTACCGCTTTCACCTAACCTTTCATCTTCTCTAGATAATCTTAAATATATTCCTACCTTATAAGTTGTATCTGTAATCATAATTCTCCAATCTATAAGTTTGAGATTATATCGGTATTTATTATACCATTATGTTCAAAAATATTAAATTCTCTATCTAGAAAAGAAAGTAAAAATGTACTAACTAATTCATTAAATGTGATTCCTGCCTCATCAAATATATGATTTACATTATATTCTTTGTTCATAATACACCTCTATCAATGTATATGCACGAATCCATTAATTAATTTGTATAAATTTGTCTCATTCCATTTTAGAAAATATAAACAAAAAAAAGAATGATAAAATTTCTTTTACCATCCTTAATTTAATAATTTCACCCTTAATTAAATTGTCTCTTAACCATATAAGTGATTCCACATCCACTAATAGCAATAAGCACCAAGAATAAAGATAAAGGAATATCAGAAGTATCCGGATTTTTAGAATCATCTGTTGCTGCATCATCTGATGGTAATTCTTTTAAAACCACTTTACCATTTTCCAATTCATATCCTTCTGGTACATAACTTTTAATTTTTTCTGGATTTTGGAATTCTCCTCCAGTAATGATTGTATTATCATTATTTCCATTTGAACTCAAAACACTATCAGTATTAAACGTTCCACCTTCAATACTTAATGTAGGCTCAGTATCCACATTATTAGTAATCATAGAAAAATGCGTAGAACCTTCACCATATTGAAAAATTCCTCCTTCAATAGTCAAATCTTTTTCATTTTGAATAGCAGAAACTTGATAGCCTTGAATAAAAGTACCCCCACTAATGGTTGCTGTTCCCTGATTAGTAATTGCCCAAGATGCATTAGAAAGAACATCAGTATCCTCTCCTTGAGCATCAATTGTACCACCAGTAATAGTTAATGTTGCTGTACCAGTATTTAAAATACCAACAGAACCTTTTCTACTAGAAATAATTTTTCCACCATGCATTTCCATAGTACCTTCATTTTTAATAATAGGTGCAGCACCATCAGCGTTATTTTGAACACTAATCTCTCCAGTATTCTTACTGTCTTTTAAAATTAATTTTCCACCATTTTTAACATGAACCACAGAATTATTTTCCGTATAATTTTGTAACTTATGTCCATCCAAGTCTAATGTAACAACTTCACCACTCTCAATGACAATATCATATTTTGCATCATCACTTGTCACTTTTAAATCATAAGTATTTTCAGTCTTAGTACCCGAAATACCAGATTGGCTTTCAATATCACTAGGTGAGATAGCATGACCTTGTGGCATAAGAATAAATCCCATCATCAAAGTAATAATCAAAAAAACATTTTTTATTTTCATCATGAACTTTTTCCTTTCCTATTAGTTAAAAAAAGAACCTATAGTTCTTTTAATTAATTTTTTTCTTAATCGTATATCCAACTCCAAATACTCCAAGTATTAACATACTAACCATAAATAATAAATTTATATCTGAAGTATTAGGATTACTTTCTTCTGCTAAATCATCAGCAATTGGTGTATCAGGATGAGCTTCCTTATATACTGAAATTGCTTCTTGTCTTTCTTCATCACCGAACTTAGCATCTTCAGCAATTTCTGCATCACCATGATCTGGATCAATAGATAAAGTTACACTATCTGTATGAAGATTAATATAAATTGTTTGAATATTTTTCTCTTCATTATCATCTTGTCCGCCCCATTTAAGTTTAACTATCTTAGTAACTACTGCATGTTCACCATCAGCATGAATAGCATCTTTTATCTCACTTGCAGTAAATGGAATCCATAAAGTATAATCTTCATTTTGACCATCTTTAACTGCGCTAACACAACTAGAACTACCATCAACTTGCCAACAAGCAGAAGTTAAAGAATCCCCAGGTTGTGGAGCTAAAACACCAATACCAAACCAAGTAGCATTATCCTTTGTTCTATCATGAACATCACCTTTTTCTTGATCAATAACTTTCAAGTCCTTATTTTCAATATCAAAAGTAGTTGTATGATTATTATCACTACTTTTTCCCTCAACTAGTGAATATCCATCAACATGTTCACCAGTACCCGTAATATCTGAAACTTTTCCATAAGTAGTCAATTCCAATGCAGATACCGTAGGAACAACAAACAAAGACAAAACAAGCGCTATCATCATTACTCTCTTCATCGTACTTCCCTCCTTTCCTAGTATAAATATATCATACCTTGTTTTTAACCTTTAGTCAATTATCAATTAAGCATTTATTATCCTCATTAACTTGTTGTTGTAATACCTCTAGTTCTTTAATATTTTTATTATTGTTTTTAAGGCTTCCATTTGATTTCTTGCTGATTCATTTAACCTAATTAATCTATCAGATTGTTTTATATTCATTCTAATTAATTCTACATTGGTATTCTCTAAATTATTTAAAATAATCAAATGAAGTAAATCAGTATAATCTCTCATATTACCATTTTTAGCAAATTCTAGATTATTTTCTCTCCATTCTTTAGCTGTCATACCAAATAAAGCAACATTTAACACATCTGCCTCATTTGCATATACAAATTTAATTTGTTGTACTGTTAAGGTTGGAACAATATATTTTTTTATTGCATCGCATCAGTGTGAACAACATAGTTTAATTTAGATAATAATCTATTAGCATGCCATTCTATTTTTTCTTGATACGTTTCATTTCTTTTTAATCTTTCAAATTCTTTAATTAAATATAATTTAAATTCTGGATTAATCCAACTGGCGAATTCAAAAGCGATATCGCTTCTAGCAAAAGTTCCACCACCATATTTACCAGATTTTGAAATAATACCAATAGCATTTGTTTCTCTGATCCATTTTTGAGGTGACATAGTAAATGCATGTCTTCCTGCTTCATTTTTAAAGTGGGCGAATTCGACCACTTTAAAATTTTCATTATTTAATTCTTCCCATACACCTAGAAAAGAAATTGTTTCTTTATTTCTTAACCAATTTTTAACAACATCTGCTAGTGCTTCATCATTTTGTGTTTTTGCTAAGTCAGTATTTGTTAATTTTCTTATCTAATATAATTTTACCATACAATTATCGTTCTAAATCATCATCTTTCTTATAATTACTACTAAATTAATTTTGTGTACTTCTAAATCGTCATCATCAATAATATTTTCTTCATGTAATTCATCGATAAGTTCATCATATTTATTAGAAGAGAAGAATTTATCTTGTAAAAATTTAATAAACTTTTTTCCAGAGGTCCTTAAAGTAATCTAATGCTTCTTGTAATTTATCAACTTTATCTTCTAACATATCAATAGTATCATTCGCAAAATCTAATCTATTTTCTAAATCATTAATTCTATCTTCGCGAGTAATGATTTTTTTCTTTAATTCTTTACCTCTTCAGATAATAAACAATGAAAACAATGAAAACAATCTAAAATTTTATCCATTAAATTTAAAATATGATATAATGAAGATCGATGAGGTGGTTAAATGGCTAGAAGAGAAAAAGAAAACTATATACCTAAACATGCTACAAAAAGGAGACTAAAAACAATCCCTTTTTTAATCTTATTGACAATTTTTACATCACTCATTATATTCTCAACCTATGAATTATATCGCTGGCACCTAGACAATCAAAACATCAAAAAAATAAATAAAGAAATAAAAAAAACAATCAAAATAAAAAAAAGCAATGACACAGGAGAACTAATAGAACCTGAAGAAAATAAACAAAGTGATTATTGGTATTATGTAGGACTTCCCTTCTATGAAGTTGACTTTAATGAACTATTAAAAAAGAACAGTGACACTGTAGCATTCATTCATATGGAAAATACAAACATTAACTATCCCGTTGTTCAAACAAAAAACAATGACTATTATCTAACCCATGCTTTTGATAAAAGCAATAATAATGCAGGATGGGTATTCTTAGATTATAGAAATAATATCAATAACTCAGATGACAATACAGTAATATATGGCCATGGAAGATTAGATAATACAGTATTTGGTTCCTTAAAAAAATCCCTTACAAAAACTTGGCAACAAAATAAAGACAATTACGTAATCTGGCTATCCACTGCAACAGAAAATAGAATTTATCAAATATTTTCAATTTACACAATACAAGAAGAATCTTACTATATCACAACACAGTTTAATTCAGAATCCCAAAAACAAACATGGTTAAATACAATGAAACAAAGAAATACATCCCCAATAGATACTCCAATTACAACAAATAGCAATATTTTAACCCTTTCAACATGTCAAAATAATGAAGGAGGAAGAATCGTAGTTCAAGCCAAACTAATCAAAAAACAAACACGATAAAAGAGACTGAAACAAAATCAAATCTTGGATTTTACATCAGTCTCTTTTTTTAGTGATTTCAAATAATCACAGAAAAAATTTCAATAACAAAATTAAATTTAGATAAAACAACAACATAGAAAACTTTTAAAAATTTAATTAAATTATAATAATATATAGAATAATAAAAATATAAATTTATGCAAAACATCATATGCATCTAATTTCCCATATTCTCTTTATTTACCATAATAAATATAACTTCAAACTTATTCAATTTTAAAAATTGCAAACTTTAGAGTGTATAAACATAAACACCATCAGAGTTTTTTAAAATAACTTGCGTATGATCATTAGAAACATTCGTCAAACTAACCTTATAAAAATTATCCTTCTTATAACTAACTTCAATATTATAATGATAAGTCTCATCATTATTCACAATTTCCAACTCACCATCTAATTGATATCCCTTAGATTTATTGATTTTTTTCTCTAAATCCTTGACCACATCATTTTCACCATATTGAAAACAACCAGTCAAAAACAAAGAAACAACAGCTAAACAACAAAATAAAATTTTTTTCATAATTCACCCCTAACTAACTCTACTTAATTATATTAAGAGCAAATTCATTTATTACAAAAAGAAATAGCAAAATGCTATTTCTCAGTAATTCTAATTTTAACTTTCTTAGTTTTAGAAGAATAAGTAAGTCTTAAATCATCTCCAGTAACCTTAACCTCAACTTCATGTTCTCCTACTCCATAATTTTTCAAATCAATATATGCTTTAATAGAAGAAGGATCCAATTGATTAATAATATCTTCACTACCCTTAACAATAACTGTAACTTGACGATCATTTTCTGTTAAAGCTTGAACTTTATAATGATCACCCAAATTTTCAAATTGAATCGCTCGATTCTCAAATTCTTTACTAATTGAATTATCAATCACAACCTTAATCTTCAACGTCTTAGTACTAAGTTCAGTAATACCAACAGGTTTCTTAAGTGTAACAGTAAACTCTTTATCAGAAGTTAATCCATCTACATCTACCTCTACCTCCAATTGATCTAACTTATCAACCGCAGCATCTTCACCATATACAGTAACCGTAGAAACACTAGTTTCAATAGACTGAATAGATTTTCCAAATGCCAAAGTACCTTTAGGAATAACTTTAATTGGAACTTCTTTACTTGGAGAAGTAATCGTAATTTTAGCATCAACACTCTTTGGAACAATTTCCACATCAATTACCTTTCCATTCGTATCATAAGCAACCAAAGAAACATCCTTTAAAGTCATCTCTCCAGCTTTAGGATTAGGTATATTATTAACATCAACCAAAGCCTTTACCGTAGCAACCTTCTTAAGCTTATACGCAGCACCCTTAATAATCACATTTGTCCGATCAAGTTCAATATCACTAATATAAAGTTTAGGATCCAAATTATCCTGATGTAAAACATCAACCATTAAACTTCTAGTTTCACTAACTTTCTCATAAATCGTAACCGTAACTTGACTAGGATCTAATTTATAATCCAAAGATTTAAGTCTTTGTGTATACTTTAATGTAACTTTATGATTACCTGGTTTCAATCCAGTCAAATCAACAGATACTCCCTTCGAAGGAGATTGTTTAGCCAAAAATATATGTCTTTTCTGCCCTACCAAAGTAATATCAACCGTATCAGGTAATCCCTCAACAACATAAGATTCTTCATTATAAATAGCTGTAACTTTTTGATTATATAAAATCTCTGCATACTGATCAATCATAACATTAGACTCTTGATCAATAATAATAAAAGTCAAAAAAGCAAGAACTAAACTAATAACAATCAAAGTAGATTTCTTTCCAATAATTCGATCCACATTCTTCGCATTAGATTGAAAAAAATTCATCATCTTTAAAATTAATTTAGTAATAGGTGTAATCAACAACTTATCAAAAAATGATCCAATATGATAAAAAATTCTTCCTATTTTCTTAATTATCTTCTTCATATATCTCTTCCTCATCTATTTTTTCTGAATAATCTTCATCTTGCTTAGGTCTTAATTCATCAATTAACAACATCCGTGCATCATCCAAAGTCAAATTATATAACAATTCTCCCTTAAGAGCGACAGAAATTCTACCAGTCTCTTCAGAAACAACAATACAAATCGCATCAGTCTCTTCTGCAAGTCCTAACGCAGCTCGATGACGAGTACCTAAACGACGATTCAATTTAGGACTACTACTAGTAGGAAAAACCGCACCAGCACAAGTAATTCTATCTCCCTGAATGATTACTCCTCCATCATGCAAAGGATTTCCCTCATAAAAAATAGCAATCAATAAATCACTAGACAAATCTGCATATAATTTCTTTGCCTTATCAATATAATTTCCCAAACTAATATCTCTCTCAAGAACAATTAATGCTCCAATTCTCTCTTTTCTTAAATAATCAATTGCCGTAATTAATTCATACACCATTCTCTCACGTTCATCAACAGTCAAAACCTTATGTCGACCAAGCAATTGACTACGTCCAAGCTGTTCCAAAATATTGCGAATTTCTGGTTGAAAAATAATAATCAAAGAAATTGGTCCCCATTGAATAATATATTCAAGTAAAACCCCAATTGTAGTAAACCCTAAACGATCACTAACAATCTTCAAAATAATCACAATAAATACACCTTTAAATAACAAAGATAATTTTAAATTATTACGAATATTTTTCAAAATATAATAAAAGATTAACCATACCAAAGAAATGTCAACTAATTTTCTAAGAATAGATAATACATCAGTCATAGTAATCATCACATGCACCAACTCCTTAAATGACAAAACAATACATTCTTATGTATCTATGATACCATTTTCACAATAATTAATCAACCCAAACAAAATTCAAACAAAACAAATATAATATAACAAAAAAAAAGACTACAAGAGTCCATTCCTATTTTGATTCAATATGGTTAAATAAAATTCCAATATTGACTAATCCAGATATTCCTACAAGAGTATAAATAATTCTTGTAAAAAGACCATCTTCTCCAAATAACATCGCAACTAAATTAAAATCTAAAAGACCAATAAGTCCCCAATTGATAGCTCCGATAATAGTAATTACTAACAATACTTTTTGTAATGTTTCCATATATATTATCCCTCCTAGTAATATCATGACCAAAAAAGGAAAAAATATACAAAATTTTAAATTCTTCTAACCGCAAGAATAAAAGTATTAGATCCCCTAATCCAAGAATTAACATCACTTAAAATAACACCTTGACTAGGATTAGCTGCATGAATCATTTTACCATTACCAATATAAAGAGCAGAATGAGTAACACATCCATCACAACCCCAACATAAAATATCTCCTGGTTGAGCATTTTCATAAGAAACCAAAATCCCATCATTTATCTGCCCAGTAGTACTACGACTAATAGAAATTCCAATTTGTGAATAAACATATTGTACAAATCCACTACAATCAAAACCAGAAGGAGAATTTCCAAAAGAAACATAAGGACTACCAAGTAAAGAATAAGCAATCTCTACAATATTACTAGAAGATAGAGAAGAAGAATTTGGAAGAGAAAAAACAAAATGAGAAAACTTTTTTTCACAAACTTCAATAGAAATAGAAGAAGTAGAAACATTTCCACCCTTATCCACTGCTTTAACTGTAATTACATAAGTTCCTACACGATTAGGATTAAATTCCCCCAAAATAGTATAATAATTTTTATCTAAATCATCTACCTCATCACATCTCTTATAAGAAAGTTCTCCATCAACCACATCATAAACAGATTCTATATCAGATAAAACATTATATGAATCACCCTGTGTAATAGAAATAAATTCATTTTTTAACTTAATCTTAGGAAAAATAGTATCTCTAACTTCCACGATAATAGGAATTTCCTTACTCACATTATCTTTAAACAACTCAACAACCATTTCCTGTTTCCCCATCTTCTTTGGATTAATATTTTGTTGAACAAAAAGAATATCTCCCTCAACCTCCTGAAATAAATCAAAAACATTATATTGAGAATCCCCATATTCAACAAAAAAAGTAGAAACAGTTTCAACAGAAAGATAATGATAAATAGAATGATAAAAACAAACACAAATACTAAAAGCTAGAATAATTTCAACAAAAATCAACTCAAATAAAGAAAAATAAAGTGTTTTAGAAACATTTTTCATGATATATCCTCCAAATATCATCAATAGAAAAATATCAAAATATAACATTTATAGGATACACAAAAACAAAAAAATTATACCAAAAGAAAAAGTTCCAAAGAACTTTATCCATTCAAATCTTGATATTCCTGAGAAAGCATTTGACTTTTCTTTTGAATCTTATCTTCCTGAACTTGCTCTAAACAATACCAACCCTTACGAAACATCAACTCATAAACCTCACGTTGCAAATCAGCTAAATCCAAAAAAATAGATTTATAAATTGCATACAAGTCTTCATTACTAGCCTCACTCATCACAATAACATAATTTTTCTCCATATCTTTCAAACAAGAAAGAAGTGATCCAATATAATCTTTATCATTAAGATTTAATCCCTTAGGAACCTCCACTTTAGGATTACATATTTGATTACTATTCATCACTATCACCTCCAGGATTTTCTAAAATATCCAAAACAACATTTAAATTATCATCAAATAAAGTAACAGCTTTATCAAGTAAATCAGAAATTTCTTGATCACTAACTTGATTCAATGCCACATGAGTATTTTTCAAAGCACCATAATTCCACTGAAACATATCACTTAAATAATCTAAATCTTTACCAGTAATTACATTACTAGGAACTTCTTGAAATTCTTCTTTCATAACAATCTCCTTTCTAATTTTATTATGTACAAAAAAATAAAAAAAATAAGAAAAATTAAGAAGATTATGTAACTTCTAAATTTACATATTATTTTTAAGTTTTAGGACATAATAAAAATGAAAAAGTAAAGGTGGTAGTATGAACAAATATGAATTTAATATCTATGAACAAATCGCAAAAAATATAAAGAAATATCGTAAAAAAGCAGGAATAACGCAAGCAGTTCTAGCAGAAAAAGTAAATTTATCCCATGAATTCATCAGAAGAATTGAATCAAAAAAAGGAAGTAAAACCTTCTCTATAGATACCATTTGGAAAATATCAGTTGCTCTAGATATTGATCCAGGAAAATTATTTGAAATTGATATGAACGAAGTCATAAAACAATAAATAAATTTTTAAAGTTGATTTAACCGAATAAATAACTTAATTCTTTTTTCAAATAAATCAGGATACTTTTTACTAATATCAGAAAAAGTAGAAATCCAATAATTAGCTTCTTCCAAATCTAAAGGAAGAATTCTTTTATATGCATAAAAAGTAACTTGATCACTCATTACAAATGTTTGAACCAAACGAAATCTTTGCCGAACAATCGTATCTGTATTAAGTGCAGTATTAATTGCTGGAATAATATGTCCTTTAACCGCACCAGTAGATTCTATATCAACATTCGTAGTAAAAATATATTTAGCAGTCGCAATATTATCAATAGGAAATCCATGAACCGCATCAATAGAAGATTCATAAACAATTGTATTAACTAAAGAAGTATCTGGAAGAAGATAACTAGAAAAAGTTTGTGCACAATAACTATCTGCAGAAGCAGCATTAATATAAACAGTATCAGAAGAATAAGTATGTTGTTGAATAAAATGAACCATCTTCCCAATATTTGAATAATCAGTTCTCCATACTGGATGAATAAGAATATTAGTAAATAATGGATAAGTAATTCCAAAAAAAGAACCACCCCAATTCAAACAAAGAACAAAAACAAATAAACATCGAAAAAATTTTATCCACAATTCCTGTGAAAAACTACAAATAAAAATAATACAAAGCAAAAGCAAATATAAATAAGTTGGTAATAAGATTAATGACTGATGATAATACATATTCTGTAATTTAACAAACTCAATAAAACAAAATAACCAAGTACAACAAAAAATAAAAGTAAATCCCCTAAATTGACGCTTTCTAAATCCATAAATTAATCCACAAAAAACCATCAATACAAATAAAATACCCAAATATCCAAACTGATTTCTCACCTCATAAGAATAACCACCTAAATTCCAAGAAAAATAATGAGAAAAATCTTGAGTTAAAGATCGATCAAACATAGGAAACAAACACAAAAGAATAGAAAAAGCAATAAGCAAAAAAGAACAAACAATATTTTTTAATTTTCTCTTAAAAAAAGTCTTATCCCGATCAAAAAAAAGTTGAAACAAAATATATCCTCCAAAAGATAACCCATAACCCAATATCCAATACATATACCATCTTCTAGAAGCACAAAGACAAATTAAAGAAAACAAAATAAGAAAAATTCGCTTCCATTCAAATTTTAAAAAATTATAATCTATCGTCAATAAAATAATCAAAAAAATAAAAATTAACCCAATAATATCCGGTTGTCCATCAAGTGCAGCCTTATGAACCAAAGGAAACAAAACATATAACAAAGAAGATAAAAATAAAATCAGATTCTCCCTTTTCAAATGAAAATGAACAATCATTTTCTTCACAACCATCAAAAAAACAATAAAACTAGGAATAACAAAAGTAATCACATAACACAAAACAAAAGAATTCTCACTTCGATCAGTAAAATGAAATAACATAGTAGTAAAACATAAAAGAAAATCACTATAATCCTGATTAAAAATAGAAAGAATAATTCCCTTAATTACTAAATAAAAAGATTGAAAATCAAACCAATTAAGAAGTCGAATATTCCCATAATAATAAGTTAACATATCCCAAACATATATCTTATTACGATGAAAAAGAATATAACAATAAATCCCAAAAATAACAATAGAAAAGAAAAAAATACCCAACCACTGAAACTTATTAAACCTTATCCTCGCAACCCGATAAGTATGATAAATAAGAAAAAACAAAAAATACAAACTCCATATACCAAACAAATAAAAAGAAAACTTAACCTCCAAAATAGAAAAAAAAGAAGCCCCAAGAACCAAAACAAAGAAAAACGATAAAACCAAAAATATCTTAGTAACCATCTTCATAACTACCATACCTCTCTTCAAATGAAAAAATCCTAATAACAGGATTAAAAAACATAAATATCATGCTTGAACAAAATTTAAAGTATATCCTAAATTAGAAACAACTACATCACCAATTGGCAAAGATGAAGTATCAGCACTATAAGAAATAACTAATTTTAATTGAACGGATGAACCAGAATTAAGTTTATACCCTTCTGAAAAAGCACTACCATTAGCCTGTGTAAGGGAACAAGAATAATTCTGCTGAACAATAGTAGCATCAGAAGTAGCAGTAGTACCTGTTCCACTAAGACTAGGAGTAAGACGAGTAAGAGTATTTAACTGAGCAGGAACCTGTCCATCATTTTTAACATAGAAAGTATAAGTTACGCTAGCTCCAGGAGCTTTTAATACCACTCCATTTATTGTAACAGTTGTATTAGTCAAAGAAATCGTTCCTTTATCAGCATTAGTAGAAGTACCTGAATCAGCAGTTGCAAAATGAACATTCCAAGAAGTAGTTTGAGATTGAACAGAAGTTGTAGTTTTAATATTTAAAGTCTGAGAAAGACCTGCATAAGCAAGAGAAATACCAACAATTGCAATAATGATAGCAACAATAATAAACGATTTAAAGTAATGCGAAGACAAAACGATCCCCTCTTTCCTTAGACAGCTCTCTCATACAATAAAGTAGCACCTAATTGAGAAACATGTATATTACCTACTGATTCACCATCATTATCACCCACATAAGAAATAACGATTTTCATTTCACGAGTACCATTAACAGGCAAAGCATCATTCTTTTTTATAGCTGTTCCATCAGAATAAGTAATATCATAAGTATAATAATTAGAATCATCAGAAACACTATTACCTAACTCAACTTTAGGATCCAATAAAGTAAAATTAGAGATTTTAGCATCAATATTCCCAACATTTTGAGCATCCCACATCCAAGTAACAGTATCACCAGGTGCTTTTAACACAACATCAGAGACAGTTATTGTAGTATCAGTCAAAGTAATACTACCTCTCTCAGCAGTACCTGTAATACTACCCTCTCTAGGATTATCAAACTTAGTACTTAAAGATTTCACAGTAGATTTTACATTTTCAACAGTATCAACATCTAACTGGGTACGCATAAATAAACCACAAAACACAATTAATAGAACGCAAATAGCAATTAAAATTAATGGCTTAAAAAATTTATTCTTCATAAACCCTCCCTAATATTCTTTTAAGATCAAATATAAGTTAGTGTTGCACTCAAACGGAAAAATCTCTTCACCCAAACAAACTTCAACCATACTAATATATAAATTCAATTTAATAACAACAATTGAAAGTATTTTTATCTCTAATATTTTAAACTTCATTTATTCTTTAAGCTTGTACATAAGTTAATTTGGT
>CANQFO010000019.1 GCA_947599755.1 uncultured Bacilli bacterium | reverse complement strand
TACATTAAGTCAAAAGAAAAGCCTAATTTCAACAAAAATTAAACTTTTTTTATTTCATAAACTGTCAAACTCGGGATGCTTGAATTTATGTTATAATTTTTATAGATTGAAATTGATAGGTTTATCAATTTAGAAAACACACTTGTATATTGTCAAAGCCAATATAAGGAGAAAGACATTTATGAAAATTGAAAATAAATTGCAAAGCATTAAAGTAATTAATGATTTAGGATTGAATAAATTTCCAGAACAACTATTTAAAAGTGGTGAGGAGTCAAAAGTTAAAAAATTTTTAGAACAATATCCTGCTCAATATTATGCTATTAGAGATAAATCTAAGGCTGGTGGAATATTTAAATTAAAAGTTGATTTTAACAAAGTTTTAGAAGAAATAAAAGATTATAATTTATTTACTATAAATGTGAGCTCTATAAATTATGTAGATAATCAATTATTGGTTGGTGAAATAGAATTTTTAAGTAATAATGAAGTTTATGCAATATTAACTACTGATTCGCAAGCATCAGTTCGAGATGCCTTAGAACATCCAGAGTTTAATATTAAAACAGACATTTTTAATAATGCCTTATTAAATAAAATTCCTCATTTTAATTTTATTTATAGCTATATAATATCTCATAATTTAAAAGATATAATTGTTGAATTTGCACTTTTTAATAAAGAAGTTGGTATTAAAAAAGAAAAAATTATTGTTTATGAATTAAGAACCCATTATTAAAAAATTGTTATACTTCTTTCTCAATGTCATCAGTTTAAAGAACTTATTTATTTAGATGGATGAGAAACAGCAAAATTAACAGAGGATTGATTTTGATTTTCTTGCTTAAATTGATTATCTACATTAATAGAATGAATATATTGACATAATTCTTGATCCGTTAATAAATGATCACTTTCTCTTAAATCATTATATATTTTTAAACATAACTCCCTTGGTGTATATTTCTTATATTGATGAGCATATATATGAGATAATTCTTTATATTTTTCCTGAAATGAAGCATACAATTCAGGATCTTTTTTTATTCTTCTAGCAACATGATTAACCACTGTCCTAGTTTCAGAGGAAGTTAATGGGGTTAATCCTATTTTTTGTCGATAAACAGATTTATCAATTTCTAACAAACGCAAACCCTTTTCATCTGCTAACTGTTTAGCTTTTAAATAATCACTATTAAAATTTTTATCACCAACAGTTCTGACAAAAACACCAACTTTTTTTAATTTATCATTATTAAGTAAGATGATTTCATTAAATATTTCACCCTTATCATAGTTTAAAAGTTCTCCATTTACTTCAATAGTTGTATTAGCATTAACTTGTTCCATATAATGTGGAATAGCAATACAAACCTCACTCATTTGAAACAATTCATCATCTGTATCAACTACATAACTACCACTTTTATAAAATTGTAAATAATAGTCCTCGTGATTATATTCTTCTTGTGGATATAAACTTGAAAACAAATCTGCTGTAGAAGAAACAATAAAATTTTCCATATCAAAATCCAATATATACCCAAATTTTCCATAACCATCATCAAATAATCCCATACTTTTATCAGTAATTAATGTTGCAGAAGTAACAGCAATGTTTTCATCACTAGCATTATTAGTACCCTCAGTTGGAACATGAACAACAAATACAAATCCTTGTTTAGGAGAAAATTGATTTAACTTTGTCATTTCATACTTCAATACTTTATAGGAAATATTTCGCATTGATTTTTCTAAATGAACAAATTCAAACATATCTTTTTGAAATTTAGTAAAATCAAAATCACCCTTAAAATTATGAATCAAAGATTGTAATATCTGATTTAAATTTTCGCATGTTTCAGTTAATTTACATAATTCCTCTTCACAAAAAATATCATGATAATTATAAAAAACATAATTTAACATATTAAATAATACTTGAACCTTTTTTATATATTTATCTTGATATTTAAGAATGGTTTTCTTCTTTTCATCATCTGTCATATCAGAATAAAATTTTTCCATACCACTATTCCTACCTTTTATTTTTATCCATTATATCAATTTTCTATTTAAAAGTCTATGAGCAACAAATAATAAAATATTTCCTAATAATTTTTCTAAAAAGTTAATTTTAAAAAGAATAAACTCTATTAAAAACTAACAACAAAATTATAACCTTATTAAGGAATTTAAAAAATTTGTAAAATTAAGAGTCACTAAAATAAAAAAGATAAAAAAATACTAAATATCACAATATTGAACACTTACCAAATAATTTAAATCACACTTAATTAATAAAATAAATTAAATTTTTTCTTATTATTATAGTATTAATAGTAAAAGTACTAAAATCAATACAAAAAAATTCATTTAAAAATAAAACGTTTAAATTTTATAATCATTAGTCAATATATCCTAATAAAAATCAGAAAAAAAAATAAAGTTTGTTTGAAAAGAACACCGATATCGGTTATAATAATTTGTAGTTAGATATTAGGAGTGATAATACATGACGTTGAAATATGACGAAAAATCAATAAAAATATTGGAAGGATTAGAAGCTGTAAGAAAAAGACCAGGTATGTATATTGGTTCAACAGACAAAAGAGGCCTACATCATTTAGTATGGGAAATTGTAGATAACTCCATTGATGAAGCAATTAATGGATTTGGAAATTACATAAAAATTACAATTCATAAAGATAAGTCGGTAAGCATTGAAGATCATGGTAGGGGAATACCAACAGGCATGCATGCTTCTGGAAAATCAACTCCAGAAGTAATTTTTACGGTTCTTCACGCAGGAGGAAAATTTGAAAGTGAAGGATATAAAGTATCCGGTGGATTACATGGTGTTGGATCAAGCGTAGTAAATGCCTTATCAAAATGGATGGAAGTAACCATTAAACACAACAAAGAAGAATTCTATATTCGCTTTGAAAATGGTGGACACGTAGCCATACCATTAAAAAAAATAGGAACAACGAACAAAACAGGAACAACAGTACGATTTCTACCAGATCAAGATATTTTTTCTACCACAAATTTTTCCTATACAACAATTTGCGAAAGAATGCAAGAATCAGCTTTTTTACTAAAAGGAATAACAATAGAAGTAATAGATGAAGAAGATGAAAGAAGTGCCAAATTTCATTATGAAAAAGGAATAGAAGAATTTGTAGAAGAATTAAATAAAGGCAAAACACCTCTTCACAAAGTTTTACCAATTTTTGGCGAAAAAGACAAAATAGAAGTTCACATAGCTATGCAATATATTGACTCTTATAATGAAAATATTGTTAGTTTTGTAAATAATGTTAAAACTATAGATGGAGGAACACACGAAGTAGGATTCAAAACAGCACTAACAAGAGTTTTTAATGACTATGCAAAAAACAACGGATTTATCAAAGGAAAAGAAAAATCCCTAGAAGGAAGCGACGTAAGAGAAGGATTAACTGCAGTAATTAATCTAAATATCCCTGAAAATATTTTGCAATTTGAAGGGCAAACAAAAGGAAAATTAGGAACACCTAGCGCAAGAGTAATAGTAGATGCAATCGTTACAGAACAAATGCGTGTATTTCTAGAAGAAAATAAAACAATCGCAACAGAAATCATTAACAAAAGTTTAAGAAGTAAAATTGCTAGAGAAGCAGCAAGAAAAGCTCGTGAAGAAGCACGTAAAGGAACAAGCAGAAAAAAAGAAGAACGTTCCCTTTCGGGTAAATTAGCCCCTGCCCAAAGCAAAGATAAAACAAAAAAAGAATTATTTCTAGTTGAAGGAGACTCTGCAGGAGGATCAGCTAAACAAGGAAGAGATAGAAAATATCAAGCCATTCTTCCCTTAAGAGGAAAAGTTTTAAATACAGAAAAAACCAAAGAAGAAGAAATCTTAAAAAATGAAGAAATCAATACAATGATTTATACAATAGGAGCTGGATATGGAGCAAACTTTGATATAAAAGATTGTGAATATTCAAAAGTAATTATTATGAGCGATGCAGATGAAGATGGAGGACATATTCAATGTCTATTATTAACATTCTTCTACCGCTATATGCGCCCTTTAATTGAAGATGGACGCTTATTTGTAGCATTACCGCCATTATTTAAAATTCAAAGTGGAAAAGCAATAGAATATGCCTATACCGTTGAAGAAATGAAACAAAAAAGTGCGGGAAAAAAATGTGATATTCAAAGATATAAAGGTTTAGGTGAAATGAACGCTGATCAACTATGTGAAACAACCATGCAACCAGGTAGTAGAACTTTAATCCGCGTAAATATTGAAGATGCTCAATTAGCAGAAAAAAGAGTCTCCGTCTTAATGGGAGATGAGGTATCACCTAGAAAAGAATGGATCGATGAAAATGTTGAATTTACATTAGAAGATAACTATGAAATAAATTAGAAAGTAGTGGTAAAATGCCAAGAAAAAAAGAACAAACTGAAGAGATAATTGAAAAAATTTTTGATTATACACTAGAAGATATCATGGGAGAAAGATTTGGAAGTTATTCAAAATATATTATCCAAGATCGTGCCATTCCTGATGCTAGAGATGGATTAAAACCTGTCCAAAGAAGAATTTTATATTCCATGCATAAAGAAAAAAATACTTACGATAAAGGATATCGAAAAAGCGCCAAAACAGTAGGAGACGTCATCGGAAATTATCACCCTCATGGAGATACATCTATATATGATGCAATGGTAAGAATGAGTCAGCCATGGAAAACTAGACTACCTTACATTGATATGCATGGAAATAATGGATCAATCGATGGGGATAGCCCTGCTGCTTATCGTTATACAGAAGCAAGATTATCAAAAATATCAAATGAAATGCTAAAAGATATTGATAAAGATACCGTAGAATTTTCTCCAAATTTTGATGATACAACCATAGAGCCGACCGTATTACCAGCAAGATTTCCAGCACTTTTAGTCTATGGAGCACAAGGAATATCAGCAGGATATGCCACAAATATTCCCCCTCATAATTTAAATGAAATCATCGATGCAACCATTTATCGTATTGATCATCCAGAATGCTCATTAGATGAATTAATGAACTATGTCAAAGGACCAGACTTTCCAACAGGAGGAATTGTTGAAGGATTAGAAGGAATTAAACAAGCTTACGAAACAGGAAGAGGACGAATTATCATAAAAAGTAAATATGAAATAGAAGAAACAAAAACATCAACCTCAATAATTATCACAGAAATTCCATTTGAAGTAAACAAAGCATTAATGGTCAAAAAAATTGACGAAATTCGACTAGATAAAAAGATAGATGGAATAATTGAAGTAAGAGATGAATCAGCCGCAGATGTTCGTGTAGTAATCGATTTAAAGAAAAATGCCAATAAAGATTTAATTATCAATTATCTATTAAAAAATACAGATATGCAAATTAGCTATAATTTTAACGTAGTAGCAATAGTCAATCGTAGACCAAAACTATTAGGATTAAAACAAGCACTAGATGCTTTCATTAATCATCAAAAAGAAGTAGTAAAAAGAAGAACAGAATTTGATTTAGCACATGCCAAAGCAAGATATCATATTGTAGAAGGATTAATTAAATGCATCTCAATTCTAGATGAAGTAATCAAAACAATCAGAGAATCCAAAAATAAACAAAATGCCAAAGAAAATTTAATAGAAAAATATAAATTTAGTGAAGCACAAGCAGAAGCAATTGTAACTTTACAATTATATAGATTAACCAATACAGACGTAGTTGCTTTAGAAAAAGAAATGTCTGATTTAGAAAAAATCATTAATGGATTAACAGCAATCCTTGGTAATGAAGAAGTATTAAAATCAGTAATGAAAAAAGACTTAAAAGAAGTAAAAAGTAATTATGAAACAAAACGACTAACAAACATCAAAGCAGAAATTACTGAAATTAAAATTGACACAACTGCCATGGTACCAAAAGAAGATGTTGTAGTCATGATAACAAAAGATGGTTATTTAAAAAGAACATCATTCCGCAGTTATACAGCATCAAATCCTGAAGATATTACACTAAAAGAAAAAGACTATATTATAGGAATGTATGAAATGAATACAACTGATGTTTTATTAGTCTTTACTACAAAAGGGAATTATTTACATATTCCTGTTCATATTATTCCTGATTTAAAATGGAAAGACATGCCAAAACACGTTAGTAACATCATTGAAACAGCTCCAGATGAAAGCATAATATCAGCAATCCCTGCTTATGATTTCACATCAGATAAAAATATAATTATCGCAACTAAAAATGGAATGATTAAACGTTCAAAATTAAAAGATTTTAAACTACAACGATATTCTAAACCAACAAGTTGTATGAAATTAAAAGAACAAGACATCGTAATTGATGCATTAATCGAAGAAGAAAAATACATTTTTTTAGCAACAAATTCAGGTTATGGATTAAGCTATCTTACTGAAGAAATTCCCTTAGTAGGAGTAAAAGCCTCTGGAGTAAAAGGAATTAAATTAAAAGATGATAATTTAGTTTCTATCAATAATTTCGATTATCAAAAAAATGAATTTCTAACAATCATTACCGATAAAGGTACAGGAAAAAGAATTAGATTAACAGAATTTGAAATATCAACAAGAGCAAGAAGAGGACTATTAATAATAAGAGAAATCAAATCAAATCCATACAAAGTTATCAAAACACTAATTACCGACTCAAAAAATTATATTGGAATAAAAAATGGTGAAATAAAAACATTAAAATTAACAGAATTATCCATAAATGATCGTTATTCGACAGGCAATCAAATTTCTAAAACCAAGTTAACAGATGCCTTTGAAATTGCCACCTTAACGAGAAACAATAAAGAAAAAATAGAACCAGAAGATTATATTTCAAAAGAAGAAATCCAACCAAAAGAAAAAATATCCTTACAAGAAATAGATGATCGACTAATGACCATCGATGACTTTCTAAAATAAAAACTTCTAAATATAAAAGAAAAAGAAAACAATCTATCAATTGTTTCTTTTTTCTTCATAAAAAGCATATAATAAAGTGGTGATAGTATGTCAAAAGAAACCTTTAAATCTTTCGCAAGAAATTATCCAGAACTTGCTAATAAAGTAATGCAAGGACAAACTTCATGGCAAAAATTATATGAATTATATGATATTTATGGAGAAAATAACAGCATATGGTCAGAATATATAAATCCTATAAAACCCGTTCAATCCTCGCTTACACCCACACAAACTAATCAAAATGTTTCTTTTAAAGACCTTTTTAATACATTTAAAAACCTAGACTTAGACTCAGTCCAAAAAGGAGTAACAAATTTACAAAAAACAATCGGATTATTACAAGACATAGGATTAACTACCACGAAAACTCCAAAAAATAACTCATCCACCTATGAACCAAGACCAATGTATAAATATTTTGAGGATTAATCATGGACTTATTTACAATTAATTATGTAAAAACAAATCCCATCATATATCAATACTTAAGAGAAAATTCAAGCTGGTACAAATTACTAAATCGAGATGCTAAAAATCTAAAAATGCTAGAAGAACAAGCAAAAAAAGCATATAAACTAACACCAGAAGACAAATTAGCTAAATTATCAAAAAATATTGATCTAATCTCTACGTTTATCGATGTATTAAAATAAATACATGACAATTTTTAGTAAGTTATAAACTTTTTTAAGCAATAAAAAGTTTTATATGCTATTGTACCAATCGATTAACGATTAATGAAGCATTGTTTTTTACATAAGTAAAAAAATTTCACACTTATAAATCAGAAAATATGTATTATATTACAAAAAAAGATTTGTATAAATTACATCAAATTAGTAAGATATTTGATTTAATGGTAAATTCTCAAAACAAATTCAACCCATATAATAAAAATTATATTTACAACAAAAATCAATATATTTTATTTAATTAAAGAAGGATTATAGACTTCGTACAAACGATTTGGTAAAATATAATTATGGAAGAGTTAATAGAAAAAGTTGCCAATTTAAAAAAAATTCTAAATGAAACAGAAGAAATTAAACAAATAAAATATTTAAACAAACAAATAATACAAGACAAAAATTTAATAGAATTAGTAAAAAAATATCAAACAACAAAAGATGAAAAATTAAAACAAGAAATTTTAAAAAATGATTTATTTAAAAAATACAAAGAACAAGAAACAAACATTAATTTAATAATTTTACAAATAAATCAGCAATTAAAAAAAATTACAAATAATAGCAAAGGAAAATGCAGTAGTGAAAATAATTAGTGGAAAATATAAAGGAAAAAAAATAGAAGGATATGACCTTCCTGAAACAAGACCAACAATGGATCGAGTAAAGGAAAGTCTTTTTGCAATGATTCAAGAAAAAATCAAAGGAAGCATTGTACTAGATCTATTTTCAGGAAGTGGAAATTTAGCAATAGAAGCTATAAGTGAAGGAGCAAGCTTTGCTTATTTAGTAGATAAAAATAAATTTGCAATAAAAGCAATCAAAAAAAACGTTGCCTCCTTACAAATTAACAATTGCAAAATCATAAATACAGATTACCAAAAAGCCCTAAAAATTCTAAAGAATAACAATATTCAACTAGATCTAATCTTTCTAGATCCCCCATACAAAACATTCGCCTTAGAAAAAAGTATAAAAATAATTACAGAATATCAACTATTAAAAAACAATGGATTATTGATTTGTGAAAGCAATGACAAAGAAAAAATCATATATCCTAATCAATACAAAGTAATAAAAGAAAAAAAATATGGAGATAAATGGATATGCATTTTAAAAAAAATATGATACAATTCTATTAGAATAGACGGTGATAAAATGAAACAATTGAATAATAAGGGATTTGCAATATCAAGTATCTTATATGGAACATTAATCTTAACTTTTTTAATCGCTATGCTTGCCATAAGCATAATGTCTACAAACAGAAAAAACACATCAACACTCGTATCAACAATAGAAGCCGAATTAAACCGTCTAAGCGAAACAGATACAGAATTTCAACCATTAATCAATAATGACAATCAAATTGAACCTCAACTTTATATTGTACCAATGACAGGATGGTATAAAGTAGAATTATGGGGAGCAAAAGGAGAAAGTAAAAATCCCCTAAATGGAGGAAACGGAGCCTATACTTCTGGAATTATTTATTTAGAAGAAAATGATAAATTATATTTTTATATTGGCAAAAAAGGAGCAGCATCTGACTTAAGATTAAAAACAGATGCAGAAAACACAGAAGAAAGCATCAAGTCAAGAATAATGGTTGCTGGAGGAGGAAAAAATTCAGTAACAAGTGCAAATGGAAATGATGGCGCAGGATTACTTGCCATAGCAAATAACAAAGTAGAAACAGAAGGTCAAAACTGTGAAACACCAATAGATTTGCGAAATAACAATGGTAGTGGATACTGTCAAAAATCAGATAACATAGGGGGAACTTCATACATTGCTGGATATGCCGGAGTAATTTCAGAACCAAAATCAAATCGTAACACAAATTTTTTCTATAATAAAAATATTTATGATGAAAATAAAGGAGAAGCAGAAGTAAAACCAACAAATATACACTTTATCAACGGAATGATGATCCCAGGTATCAATACAAGTGAAAATGGAAAAGCAACAATTAAAAAAGTAAACGATCCAACAACAACCAATAACTCACTTTCAAATATAAGATACATTAAAGATTGCATCATAACAAAAAATTCTAAAACAAGAGAATGGAGCGAAATAGAAGCCATCAATGAAGAAGGAATAAATATTGCCAAAGAAGCAATAATTGATCAAATAGAAGGATTAGATGACCAAAGTCAAAATAAATTAGAAAATCCAGATGAAACAAATATGATAATTGATGGTGACATTACCACAAAAATTAATGCAACATCAATAACAGAAGATATACAAAGTTGCATCACATTAGATTTAAAAGAAATAACAAGCTTAAATGAATTAGCCATCTGGCATAACTATGAAACAGGAGATGCTAATGGAGCATATATATATAATAACAATATTCAAGTATCCAAAGACAAAATAACATGGAATACTTTACAAGAAGGTAATCCAATATCGATTAAAGAAAAGGTAAATGGTACGCGTTATTCCAAATATCAAATCAATCCAACAAAAAACTTAGAAGAAAAAGAATACTATATCTTTTCAGCAGAAACAACAAATAAATGTATGTCAAAAACAGGTATCACTTTATTTTCAGGAAATACCTCACAAAAATGGAAATTAACAAGTACAAATTGCAGTGTTGATCATCCATGCTATAAAATTATGAATGTAGAAAGTCAAAAATATTTAACTATCGAGGGAACAATATTGAAAGTTAGTGATTCACCAACAGATTGGGTAATTGAAAAAAATAACAGTGGAAATTATACAATACGAGATAACAAAACAAATATTTACATAACAAATAAATTACAAACTATTACCCCAACACCAACAACAAATGAAACCATAATAAAAAGTCTCTACTTTGATTTCATCTTAGCATAAAAAACCAAAAGCACATCAATTATGAATAAATGAACTTTAATTCTATATTAAGAAAGGATTTAACTCAAAATGAAAAAGCAAAAAAAAGGCAAAAAAAACATAATCTATATAACAACAATAATAGGAATAATTTTAATAATAGGAATAATGATTTATCAATATATTAATCAAGAAAAAATAACATATGATTTCATTACCATTAAATACTCTGGTAATCAACAAACAAAAAATCCTCAACAATCACTATTAAAAAGTGTAGGAATTGATCAAAACTATTTAATTGTAAATAATTATGAATACTATGAACAATGTCAAAAAGCATTTAATCAAAGTGGATATGACTTTATGGATCAATATTCAATAGATTCCAAATATTTTTTAGATCATGATCTCATAATACTAGATAATTATTTGCCAAAAGTCGATGGCTACATTCCAAATATTTTAGAATTAAAAAAACAAAGACACACATTAAACATAAATTTAGAAGTAAATTATAATGATATATATGGAGAAAGTAATCTTGGCGCAATTACTTACGTAGAAGTGAAAAAAAATAGTATCCAAACAATAAATTTTAAAATAAATTATAATAAAACAGAAGTAAAATTAGAAAGTGATGAAAAACCAATTTTATACATATATCCAAAAGAAGAACAAGAAATATCAATTAAATTTGAAAAAGAAAACCTTTTAAAAACAACATATCCAAAATATAACTCAATATGGAAAATAAAAGCTTATCCAGATGGAACATTATATGACGAAAAAGGAAATTCATATTATGCCTTATATTGGGAAGAAAAATCAATTGCCCAAGTAGATTTTAAAACCGGATTTTACGTAACAAAAGACAATGCAATTACATTTTTAGAAAACACATTAACAAAAATAGGACTAAATAACAGAGAAAGAAATGAAATGATAATGTATTGGCTAAAAATATTAGAAAACAATGAAAAAAGCTTAGTATACTTTGAATTAACTGAAGAAAGAAATCAAAATAGTCCATTGCAAATTGAACCTAAACCAGATTCAATATTAAGAATTGCAATGCATGTAAAAAAAATATCAAAAAAACAAATCATAAAACCACAAATATTAACTCCCTTCGAAAGAAAAGGTTTTACCATTGTAGAATGGGGAGGAGTAAATCATACTTCATAATAAAAGAAAGGCTATTTTTCCTTTCTTTTATTATCAAAAAATACACTTTATTTTTGTAACATATTTAACAAATTAATTTTAAACATATCTTTTTCAGGATTAGTTTTAGAAATCATCACACCTTTATAAGTAGGTAACTCTGCACGATGACCTTCATCTAAAATTCCTTCTGGCGTAATATTAGTCAAAAGAATAATCTCTTTTTCTAAATATACAGTATAATGTAAAGTAATTTTTCCATGCACCTTAGCAAATAATTCATCAGTAGGTAACTCCAATTCATAACTAACTGTTTTTTCTTTTAGATTTTCATTAACAACTTTACCTAAAAATGTTCCTTGTCGAAGTTCAGGATAATATTTAAACGTTAATTTTTTATATGCTAACATATTATACTTTCTAACTGAACGCTCCTTTTTACGAAAATCATTTTCATCTAAATACTCGAAAATATATGTATTTTTCATATATTCAACCCCCTAAATTTAAAGACATTAAATAATATCAATGAAGACCCCTTATACCTTCAAAGTACACATATTATAACATTTTTAAATGATTTTGTCAATAAATACAAAAATTTTATGTAATTTTTTATGATTAATTTATGATAATGTCTTAAGTGTTAGTATTTGAAAATGTCTCAAAGCTAATATAATATATGTCACTTGAGGTGACAAAATGAAAAAGGTTGAATGAAAGACTAAATTTCACTTCTTTATCTTCAAACGAAATTTATTTTTTCATTTAACACAATAAAAGAAAACTGAACTTTTTCCTTTAATCAAAAGATATTTTTTGATATAATTAATTTAGTGTGGTGAAAAATTTTGAAAAGATTAGAAGTAAATCGTGAAAAACTTAGTCCAATGATGCAACAATACATGGAAATCAAAGATAAATATGAAGATAGTATACTGTTTTTTCGACTTGGTGATTTTTATGAAATGTTTTTTGATGATGCCATTACTGCATCCAGAATACTAGAATTAACCCTAACAGGAAAACAAGCAGGTCTAGAAGAAAAAGTACCAATGTGTGGAATTCCTCACCATGCTTACATAACCTATATAGATAAATTAATTGAAAAAGGATATAAAGTAGCAATTTGTGAACAATTAGAAGATCCAAAAGTAACAAAAGGAATGGTAAAAAGAGAAGTAGTACAAGTCATTACTAAAGGAACAAGAATTGATTCAAATATCGATTCAAAAGCCAACAATTATATTGCAAATATATATGATTTTTCATATTGTTACGGAATTAGTTATGCAGATATTTCAACTGGAGAAATCAACGCAATGTTAGTAGAAGGAGAAAAAGATCATCTAACGAAAGAAATCATTAAAAATGGTTTTAAAGAAGTCATCGTAAATGATACCATAAATCGAGAAATTATTGAAAATCTTCGTAGCAAATACAACATATTAGTAACCATTACCAAAGAAGAATCAAATGATAAAAATTATGAATACATCTATAAAGAAATAGAAGATATAAGATTAGTAAAAACATTAAAACATCTTTTACAATACATCATTGATACCAAAAAAGGAGATCTCCATCACTTACAAAAATGTAAAATAATAAAATCAAGTGAATACTTAGAATTTGATATCAATACAAAAAAGAACTTAGAACTAACAGAAACAATAAGAAACCGAGAAAGACAATATAGCTTATTTTGGCTTTTAGATAAAAATAAAACAGCCATGGGATCAAGATATCTAAAAAAAAGCATTGAAAACCCGCTAACTAATAAAATAGAAATTGAAAGAAGATACGATTTAGTAACAAAATTATCAACTGAATTCATCCTAAGAGAAGATTTAATAAAATCTTTAGAAAAAATATATGATTTAGAGAGATTAACAGGACGAATTACTTATGGAAATTTAAATGCAAAAGATTTATTACAATTAAAAAGTTCTCTTAGTGTATTACCAAAAGTGAAAGAAATTCTCCTTCAATTAAAATACGATAAAAAAATAGAAACCTATAATGAACTATACTCTATACTAGATAAAACAATTTTAGAAGATGCTCCTTTTTCTTTGCATGAAGGACATCTAATCAAACCAGGATATAATAAAGAATTAGATGAATTAAAAAAAATTAGTAGTGGATCAAAAGACTTCATTCTAGAAATGGAAAAATTAGAAAAAGAAAAAACAGGAATTAAAACATTAAAAGTAGGATTTAATAAAGTTTTTGGCTATTATATAGAAATATCAAAAGGGCAAACTCATTTAATCAAAGAAGAATATGGATATGAACGAAAACAAACGTTAGCAAATTGCGAAAGATTTAGTACTCCTATACTAAAAGAAAAAGAAAATATTATTCTAGGAGCCGAGGAAAAAATTATTAATTTAGAATACAAACTATTTATGGAAATTAGAGAAATAGTAAAACGATATACACAATCCTTACAAAAAACAGCCAAAATCATTAGTGAAATAGATATGCTACAATCATTTTCAGTAGTAAGTGATACATATAAATTTACAAGACCAACACTAACCAATGAAAAAATCATTAAAATGACAGAATGTCGTCATCCAGTAATAGAACAAGTAATGAAAGATAAATATGTAACAAATGATATCATCATGGATAAAACAACAGATATCTTACTAATCACTGGACCAAATATGGCAGGAAAATCAACCTATATGAGACAATGTGCAATCACCGTGATCATGGCTCAAATTGGTTGCTTTGTACCTTGCAAAAGTTGTACAATTCCCATATTCGATAAAATTTTTACAAGAATTGGAGCAAGTGATGATTTAGTTAGTGGAGAATCCACTTTTATGATTGAAATGAAAGAGGCAAACTATGCAATTAGTGAAGCAACAGAAAATAGTTTAATCCTCTTTGATGAATTAGGAAGAGGAACCGCTACTTATGATGGAATGAGTTTAGCACAAGCCATACTAGAATACATACACGATAAAATTAAAGCAAAAACAATGTTTTCTACTCACTATCATGAATTAACCTCCCTAGAAAAAGATTTAAAGCACTTAAAAAATGTTCATGTATCTGCTATAGAAGAAAATAATCGCTTAATTTTTCTACATAAAGTCAAATCAGGAGCAATTGATAAAAGCTATGGAATACATGTTGCTAGCTTAGCACATCTACCAAAATCACTAATTAAAAGAGCAGAAGAAATTTTAAGCATATATGAAAAGAAAAATGTCAAAAAAGAAACCTATACACAAACATCCCTTTTCGAATTAACAGAAAGTGAAATAGAACCAAAAATCAATCCCATCGAAGAAAAAATAAAACAAATCAATCCTCTAGAAATGACTCCAATGGAAGCACTAAATTTTTTATATGAATTAAAAAAAGAAGTAAAAGAAAAAAAATAAATCAAAATAGGAGGCAAAAATGAAAAATAGAAGTGAACTTCGTGAAACGATTATGAAAATAATCTATCAAATAAAAATACTACAAGAAACAAATCTAGAATATGATATCAACCAATTAATTAATGAACAACTAGAGATAGAAAACAAATTTGTAAATAGTTGTATCACAGGAATTATTGAAAAAAACAAAGAAATTGAACAAATTGCAAATCAATACTTAAAAAATTGGACAATAGATAGACTAAGCAAAGTTGATCAAGCTATTCTTTCCTTAGGAATATATGAATTACTCTATACAGATACTCCTAGTGTAGTAGCAATTAATGAAGCAATTGAATTATCAAAAAAATATTCAGATGAAGCTGTAACAAAAATGATTAATGGAGTATTAGATAAAATTTATCATGATGAAGAAAAATAGGTGAAAAAATGAAAGATAAATACATAACAGTATCCCAATTAACAAGATATATTAAATATAAAATTGATAATGATACCAATTTAAATGAAGTATTCATAAAAGGTGAAATTTCCAACTTTAAAGCTCATACAAGAGGACATTACTATTTTACACTAAAAGATGAAGGAAGTAGAATCAATGCAATTATGTTTGGATCAAATACCAAAAAATTAAAATTTACCCCTCAAGATGGAATGAAAGTCTTAGTAACAGGAAAAATTAGCGTTTTCGAAGCAACAGGAGCTTATCAAATTTATGTAAATGATATGATAGAAGATGGAATAGGAAACCTATATATAGCTTTTGAACAATTAAAAAAGAAATTAGAATTAGAAGGTCTATTTGATGCCTCAAGAAAAAAAACAATTCCCAAAATTCCCAATCGAATAGGAGTAGTAACTGCTAAAACAGGAGCAGCCATAAAAGATATCATCTCCACTATAAAAAGAAGATGGCCATTGACAGAAATTATTCTTTTTCCTTCACTTGTTCAAGGAGAAGATGCAGCAATAGACATTGTAAAACAAATCAAAAGAGCCAAAAACTATCAAATAGACACCTTAATTGTTGGTAGAGGAGGAGGAAGTATAGAAGATTTATGG
>CANQFO010000018.1 GCA_947599755.1 uncultured Bacilli bacterium | reverse complement strand
TTAATAAATTCATCACTTTTACAATAAGGACATTCTAAATCATAAAAGTCATCAATTTCTTTATACAACTCAAAAATCTTAATTTGTTCACAGGATAAACGCATGAGAAATTTTTAAATAAAGTCTATGTCTGATTTTCAAGCATAGACTTTATTTCTTTAGTATTAATAGTTTTAAATATTTTTTCTAATTCTTCTTCAGTATTCATCGATATTTTATATCTAATTAATTTTAAACTAATATTATAAAAACATTGTACTAATTTAATTATATTTAATGCTATTCTCTTTAATATACTTAAGTTTCTAGCCCCATTTTTTTCTAATGTAGTATTGTTATCTTCCTTAAAAACTATATCTAGTGGGGCATGTAAATTATTTTC
Source organism: uncultured Bacilli bacterium (assembly GCA_947599755.1). Classification (GTDB taxonomy): domain Bacteria; phylum Bacillota_I; class Bacilli_A; order RF39; family UBA660; genus CANQFO01. The sequence goes on along the minus strand of CANQFO010000018.1, from coordinate 15,799 downwards.
AACTCCCCAGTGTTTTCTTACTGCATCGGCAAATATTTTTATGTCATTTTCAAAACTTATAATAAAAAATCTTTCTTCTATTGTCTTTTTATCATTATTTATCGATTCTATTGTTTTCTTTTCATAACCTATAGATTTGATATTTTTCCATTCTTTGTAGTTTGTTATCCACTTTATATCATTGGTCATATAATATTCACGCTTAATAAATTTACTATGAGATTTCTCTGTTTCTGAATAATATTCTAAATCTTTTAACAAATCATTATCATGAAAATAATCACTTACTTCTTGATACATAGTTCCTTGATTAGCCTTTAATGCTAATACATATTCTCCTTTTGCTTTAATAATAGCCTTTACTGTTTCTTTTTGAGTATTTAATGCATCTGCTGTTATTATGGAATCACTTAAGTTTAATTGTTTTATTAATTCTGGACCCATTGGTATTTCATTTGATTTATCTTCTATAAAATCTTGAATTATAGACATTCCATAGTCATGAGAATAAATACTCATTACATTTGTTGGCATTATTTTATCTGTAGTTAATTCACTCCTTGAACTTCCATTTATTGTTTTACCATCCATACTTTTTACATCTTTTTCTTGTTTATTGGTTGCTAAGTTATCGATCAAATTTATTAAATATTTTACAGTACTTGTATACAAAACTTGTGGATTAATAATTGCAATGACTCTTTGAATCGTATCATGAGATGGTATTCCAGATGGCAATTCTAAAAAAGATTTTAACCATGTTTCGTGCGAGACAGCAAAACAGTGAATTTCATGCCAAGTATTTGCATTTGCTAATATTCCCAATAGAGCAATAATTACTATATCACTCATATTATGTCTTATTTTATATTGAACTCTTTTATCATCTAATTTCTTCGTAATTGTTACAAAGTTATTTAACACACTCAAATCTATGTCTTCATAATTTATATTTAATTCTTTTACCATATTCTTTATTTCCTCTAATTTTTTCGACTTTTTTGACATTTTATTACCACCTCTTTATTCCTTACATATATAATAACACAAAAAACGCACAATTTCTCATGCGTTTATCCTGATAAAAGATAATTATCTCTTGACACTTTTTTTTAAATGTGGTATATTGAACCTATTAGTGTGATGACAGGTGTGGAAAGCCTCGAGCAATATAGTAAAGAGTGGATTCTTCTAGAATAAGTAAGGTGGAACCGCGGAAAGTTATTTTCGTCCTTACGTTATTCTAGACTTTTTTATTTTAGGAGGATTGATGAAATTATATGTTAGTGGAAAGGTAGAGGATTTTTCTTTTAAAAATTATTCTTTAACGGAAGAGTTAGATGAGGCAGAATGTATTTTAATCCTTCCGGGTGGACTTGAGACATTTTCTACTTTATTTCAGGCAATTCAATTAAAAAAGAAAGTTCTTCTTTATAATCAAGATATGTATTATACTTCTTTGATTAAGAATTTATATGAAGGATATCAGAAAGGTTATATAGAAGATGTACCTGCAGAGTATATGCAGATTGAAAGTGAGAAAGAAGAAATCATAAAAAGGTTGGAGGAAAAATAATATGGAAGAATTAACAATGGAAAAATTAGTAAATTATTGTAAACAGTATGGGTTTGTTTTTCAAGGAAGTGAAATATATGGAGGACTTGCGAATACTTGGGATTATGGACCTGTAGGAATGTTACTTAAAAATAATGTAAAAAATGCATGGTTAAAGAAATTTATTCAAGAAGATGAAAATAATGTAGGATTAGATAGTGCTATATTGATGAATCCAAAAGTATGGGAAGCAAGTGGACATTTAGCAACTTTTTCTGATCCATTAATTGATTGTAAAAAATGTAAAACAAGACATAGAGCTGATAAATTAGTAGAAGATAATGGAGTAGAAGATGCAGCAGGAATGTCTCATGAAGAACTAATGAAATATATTAGGGAGAATAATATTACTTGTCCTAATTGTGGAGCTTTAGATTATACGGATATACGTGAATTTAACTTGATGTTTAAAACATTTCAGGGGGTTACAGAAGATGCGAAAAGTACGATTTATTTAAGACCAGAGACAGCTCAAGGAATATTTGCAGATTTTTTAAATGTTCAAAGAAGCATGCGTTTAAAAATACCATTTGGTATAGGACAAGTGGGTAAGAGTTTTCGAAATGAAATTACACCAGGAAATTTTATATTTCGAGTTCGTGAATTTGAGCAGATGGAACTTGAATTTTTCTGTAAACCGGGAACAGAATTAGAGTGGCATAAATATTATAAAGAGTTTTGTTATAACTTTTTGAAATCATTAGGAATAAAAGAAGAAAATTTAAGGTTAAGAGATCATTCTAAAGAAGAATTATCATTTTATAGTAATGCAACAACAGATATAGAATATAAATTTCCTTTTGGTTGGGGAGAATTATGGGGGATAGCATCACGTACGGATTATGATTTAACTCAACATCAGAAAACATCAGGAGTATCTCAAGAATATTTGAATTCAGAAACAAATGAAAAATATATTCCATATGTAATAGAACCAAGCTTAGGAGTAGAAAGAACATTCTTAACAATATTATGTAATGCCTATGAGGAAGAAAAATTAGAAAATGGAGAAATCAGGCAAGTAATGAAATTTCATCCATATTTAGCACCTTATAAATTAACAATTTTACCATTAAATAAAAAATTACATTCAGCAAAAGCAAAAGAAATATATAAAGATTTATGCAAAAGTTTTTCAGTAAATTATGATGAAACTGCATCAATTGGAAAAAGATATCGTCGAAGTGATGCTATTGGTACTCCTTGGTGTGTTACAGTAGATGATGAAACGTTAAATAATGGTACGGTTACTATAAGAGATAGAGATACTATGGAACAAGTTGTAGTAAAATTGGAAGATGTAGAAAAATATATTACAGAGAAAATTAAATTCTAGTGATTTAAGTATAGGGTAGAGGGGGAAAATCAATGAAAAAGTTAATTTATGTAGATACAAAAAAAGATTATGGGAATATGAATACGAATGCAAAATTTTATCCAGAAGAGTGGACTGCTCAGCAAAGAAGAGAAGATTTTATGCGTCGTAGGATACAATTAGGACATGATTTAGGTTTTGATGGACATAAGATGTTTATGGCTGATCAAGTTGATAGTGGTAAATATTTAAAAGGGGAAGGTACAAAAATTGGAACATCTTTTCAATTAACAGAAGATTATGTTGAAGCTCATCCTAATGGTTGGTCTGATATTCCTGAAGATATTTTAATCATTACTAAGGATGCTCCTGGGATAGTAGCAGGTCATCCTGTTGCGGATTGTCCTGTAGTAATGATTACAGATAGAAAAAATGGGTTTACAGCAGTAGGACATTGTTCAGCAGAATTAATAGATGTTAAATTACCTATGATGATTGCAGATAGGTTATGTGAAGTTTGTGGTAGTCATGATGAGGACTTATTAGCAACTGTGGGTGTTTTTGCAGGTTCTGGTTGGACTTATAATAATTATCCGAGTTGGGCCAAAGATAGAGGGGTTTGGGATGAGTCTATCATCGCTTTAGAAAAAGATGGTAAAACAATTTTTAAAATTGATTTACAAAAAGCCTTAAAGGAGCAATTTGAAGAAAGAAATATTAGACAATATATATTTAGTAATCATGATACAATTACTGATTCTAATTATTATTCTAATTTTGTGGCAAGCCCTTATGGTTTAAATGATTTATCAAAAGCAGGTCGTCATTTTATTGGGGCTTTTTATCGAGAAGAAGAAAATAAAATAAAACAAAAGAAAATAAGATAGTAAGAAAATAAGATAGTAAAAAAAATATTGACTTTTAAGAAATTTGTGCATATACTATTACTAGTCAAGAAAAAGGAAAGAGATTTATATCCACCTGATCAGCGAAATAGCGATAGGTAAAGGGCCGAGTAAATAAAACTAAAATTTTTGTTTAGTTAGCTTATTGGTGGATATATTTTTATATCCGCTTTTCTTATTTTATGGAGGTGTTCAATATCGCAAAAGATAAAAATAACTTATTGATAAACGATCAAATTAAAGCACGTGAAGTGTTAGTAATTGGACCTAACGGGGAACAAGTAGGAGTAAAGCCTATTCAAGATGCTTTAACTTTAGCATCATATGCAGCATTAGATTTAGTACTTATTAGTCCTAATGCAAATCCTCCTGTTTGTAAGGTAATGGATTATAATAAATTCCGTTATGAAAAACAGAAAAAGGAAAAAGAGGCTTTAAAAAGACAGAAAGCGAATATGTCTGAGTTAAAAGAATATCGTTTATCACCAGTTATTGATGTAGGGGATTTTGAAACTAAACTTAGAAATGCAACAAAGTATTTACAAAAAGGTGATAGAATTAAACTTACCATTCGTTTTAAGGGACGGCAGATGGCTCATACAGAACTAGGTAAGGAAGTTCTTGATCGTTTTGCATCTAGAGTTAGTGAATATGCGGATATAGATCAAAAACCTAAATTAGATGGTAGAACTATGACTATGTTATTAGTCCCAAAGAAAGATAGGTAATAATAGGAGGAATGAATTATGCCAAAAATTAAGACACATAAAGGTACTGCGAAGGTAGTCAATAAACGTAAAAATGATTATAAAATAGGAAGACCTGGTAGTCGTCATAATACAGGTTCAAAATCATCAAGTGTTAATCGAAAAAATAGAAAAGGATCAAATTTAAGTCAAGCTGATCAAAAAAGATTAAAAAATATTATTTAGTTTGATGGATAATTAAAGGAGGAAAAAAAATGGCAAGGGTAAAGAATGGAGCAGTTACTAAAGCTCGTCATAAAAAAGTATTAAAAGAAGCTAAGGGTTATTTTGGTAGTAAGCATAGACTTTACAAAACAGCAAAAGAACAATTGATGCATTCTGGACAATATGCATTTAGAGATAGAAAACAAAAGAAAAGAGAATTTAGAAAATTATGGATTACTAGAATTAATGCAGCATGTCGTCAAAATGATATTAGTTATTCTAGGTTTATTGAGGGATTAACTAAAGCTGGTGTTGAAGTTAATCGTAAAATGCTATCTGAAATTGCAATTCATGATCCAAAAATGTTTAGCGAATTTGTTCGTGTTGCGAGAGATGGAAAAGCAGGAAAAATTGTTAAAGCTACTGAAGTATGTGGAAATGAAGTAATGATCAAAGCTTTAAAAGAAGAAAAAGCAATTTCTACTAACACTAAAAAAGATGAGGTAAAAAAAGTAGAGAAGAAAAAAGTTGATGTAGGAACTACTAGTAAAGAAAAAGATATTGATTATACAAAAATGACTGTTGCAGAACTAAAAGAGGTTGCAGCTAGCAAAAAAATCAATGTATCAGGAATGAAAAAAGCTGAAATTATTGAAGCTTTAACTAAGTAAACATATTAGTGAATTTATTTATCTAGTGCCTTAGGGTGATAAATATTCGAAACTAATAGAAGAAAAAACGAAGGAGAAAAAATATGACAATTATATCAATGAATTATTTATTAGAAGCTGGTGTTCACTTTGGACATCAAAAGAGAAGATGGAATCCAAAAATGAAGGAGTATATTTATACGACTCGGGATGATATCTATATTATTGATTTACAAAAAACAGTAAAGAAAATTGAGGAAGCTTATACTGCAATGAAGGAGATTGCAGAAGCTGGTGGAAAAGTTTTATTTGTTGGAACGAAGAAACAAGCTCAGGAAGCAGCAGAAGAATCTGCTAACAGAGTTGGAATGTATTTTGTTAATGAAAGATGGTTAGGGGGTACTTTAACTAACTTTAAGACGATTCGTTCTAGAATTAAGCGAATGGAAGAAATTGAAAAAATGGAGCAAGATGGTACATTTGATTTATTACCAAAGAAAGAAGTTATTCAGATTCGTAAAGAATATGATAAATTAAATCGTAACTTAAGAGGAATTCGTGAAATGAAGAAAATGCCTCAAGCTATGGTAATTGTAGATCCTAGAAAAGAAGAAATTGCAATTAAAGAAGCTCGTATTTTAGGTATTCCTGTTTTTGGTATTGTCGATACTAATTGTGATCCAGATATGGTGGATTATGTGATTCCTGGTAATGATGATGCTGTTCGTTCTGTAAAATTATTAATTGGTGCTTTGACTAATGCTATTGCAGAAGTTAATGGTAATGAAATTATTGATTATGTTAGTGATGAAGATAAAGCAAAGGCTGAGAAAAAAGAAAAGAAAAAGGAAGTTCAAAAAGAGGTTGTAAAAGAGGAAGTTAAAGAAGAAGTTGTTGATAGTATAGAGGAAAATAAAGTTTTGGAAAAAGAAGAAACAGCGAATGACTTGGTTTCTAGTAATCAGTCATTAGAAAATTTAACTTTATCTGAGTTAAAGGCTATGGCAAAAGATGCTTCAATTAAAGGATATTCTACAATGAAAAAAGCAGAATTGATCGCTGCTTTAAGTGAGTAAAAGAGGAGGGTGGTAGGAACTGCCCTTTTTTAGTGGTTTGTTTTTTCAATCATTGTTTATTTTGATGATTGATTTATGTTATAATTTTAATAGGTGATTTTTTGTTCTTTGTAATAAAGTTTGAAAATCATTTAGTTTTAAAGAGGAGGAAAAATATGTTTAAAGCAAGTGATGTAAAAGAATTAAGAGAAAAAACTGGGGCTGGAATGCTTGATTGTAAGAAAGCATTAGAAGCAACAGATGGTAATATGGAGAAAGCAATTGATTGGCTTAGAGAAAAAGGAATTGCTAAGGCAGCAAAAAAAGAGAGTAGAATTGCTGCAGAAGGATTATGCCAGGTTTTAGTTGATGGCAATCAAGCAGTGGTTTTAGAAGTAAATTCAGAAACTGATTTTGTTGCAAAAAATGCTCTTTTTGTTGATTTTGTTGATTATTTAGCAGAAAAAATTTTAGCAAATCCTGTTTCTACTGTAGAAGAAGTTTTAGCTATTTCTGATGAAAATGAGACAATTTCTGATAAATTAGTTGCTTTAACTGCTAAAATTGGAGAAAAAATTAGTTTTAGAAGATTTGAAAAAATTTCTAAGAATGATGATGAAGTTTTTGGAACTTATAAGCATATGGGTGGAAAAATTGGTGCTATCGTAGTTTTAAAGGGTGCAAATGAGGAAATTGCAAAAGATGTTGCTATGCAAGCTGCTGCGATGAATCCAACTGCTTTAAATCGTGATTTAGTTCCTGCAGATCTTGTAGAAAGAGAAAGCCATATAATTAAAGAACAAGTAATGGCAGAGGGAAAACCTGAAGAAATTGCTGCTAAGATGGTTGTTGGGCGTCTAAATAAATTTTATAAGGAGATTTGTTTGGAAGAGCAAACCTTTATTAAAGATTCTTCTGTTAGTGTAAAAGATTATGTTCAAAATAATGGAGGAAAAATTCTTTCTATGGTAAGATTTGCTGTTGGTGAAGGAATTGAGAAAAAACAAGAAGATTTTGCTAATGAAGTTATGAGTCAAATAGAAAATTCATAATATTTGTTAGGAGTAGTGTATGAAAAAAGTTGTATTCTTATTTTTTATGGGTTTGGTTTTATTTACTGGTTGTTCAGTAAAAAGAACGGAAGGTCTTTCTCATTCAGAAAAATTTGCTGCAGAATATTCTGTTGATGAAGATAATCCTTTTGAATATACCACTATTGATGAGATTTTATATATTTTTGAGCATGGTTCGGGAATTGTTTTTTTTGGAGATTCTGATTCTGAGTGGTGTTTGATTTGTACTGAGGTTTTGAATGAGGCGTTAGTAGAACAAGAAGTTTCATTGGTATATTATTATAATCCGAAAGATATTCAAGGAAAAAATACAAAAGAATATCAACAGTTAATGAAGATATTAGAGAAAAATATGGAAGAGGAAGATTCTGATGGAATATCTTCTCCGGATGTTTATTTTATTCAGGATGGTAAGATTATGGCTCATAGTAATGATACAATTCCTGCTTCAGATCGTTTAGATGAAGCATTAATCAATCAAAATAAGAAAAAACTAAAAAAGAAATATTTGGAATTAATTGCACAATATAAGAATGAAAAAAAATGTACTAACAATTGTTAGTCTTTTTTTGTTAAAAAACTAATTTTTTCTTTCTTTTCCTTGTTCCTTATAATATAATTATATCAAGGAGAGATGGAGAAAATGGATAATGAAATGATTATACTAGAATTTAATGAAAAAATGGATAAAGTGATGGAAACTTTGGAAAAACGTTTTGCTACTGTTCGTGCAGGACGAGCTAATCCTTCTAGTTTGGATGGAATTATGGTTTTATATTATGGTAATATGACTCCTCTTAAGCAACTTGCTACAATTTCTGTTCCTGAAGCTAGGCAGTTATTAATTAAACCATTTGATAAAGGATGTTTAAAGGAGATAGAAAAAGCAATTTTAACTTCTAATTTAGGATATAATCCTGGAAATGATGGTGAGACAATTCGAATTGTTATTCCTGAGCTTACAGAAGATAGAAGAAAAGAGTTGGTCAAACAAGTTAAAGTTTTAGCAGAAGAGGAAAAGGTAAGTATTCGCAACCTTCGTCACGAAGTTTTAGAAGAAATTAAAAAATGTGAATTACCTGAAGATCAAGAAAAAGGAATGGAAAAAGAGGTTCAAGATATTGTTAATGATTACAATAAAAAAATTGAAGAAAAGCTAAAAGATAAGGAACAGGAGTTACTTACTGTATAGGATATGTTTCTTTTTTTATTATTTGAGATAAGATATTTTTAGCCTTTTTGATTTAATTTTATTGACAACTTGTTATGTTTTTGTTAGGATAAATTACATCTTTTAGTTATAGGGGGATATTTTGATGAGTTATAAAAAATTAGAAGCAATTGATTTTGATAGTGGATATCATTATGATAAAAAAAAGTGGGATCTTAATCAAAAATTAGATGGTTATTATATTTTTAGAAGAAAAGATCAAGAAAATGCTTTTTCTGGATATAACCGTACATATTATATTTTAGAAAGTTTGATTCAGTATATTTCACAAGTTTCTGATCATGATTTTCTTTTTATTAAACCATTAAGTGATGGAACTAAGGAAATGAAAAGATTTAGTTTGGCTGATGTAAAAATGGAGGTTTTTCGTAGCTATTTTCGTAAGGCTTTTCCTCTTTCTAATGATATTTTATTGTTTGAAATTGGAAATCGTGAAGAAATATTAGGTTATAAGGCTTATTCGATTAAGCAAAATCAATTATTAGATAAATTTCAATGGTTATCTAGTGGATTTGATATTGTTCCGATGAAAGATGATGAAAGTGGTCATGTTACTTTATCTGTTACGAAAAAATTGAGTTCTAATCAAGGAGAGGATTATATTCAGTTTTTACTTGATGGTTCTAGTTTTGAACCTGTTTCTTCTGTATATAGTTCTTTGAGAGGAAAAGATTTTTCTGTACAGAATGTGGAAGATATTCAAAATTTAATTTATGAAGATAGAAAATATATTCATTTGGCTGATCGTTGTCTTTTAGATTTATCGGATACGAATCGAGAAAATACTACACATAAGATGTTTGCTAAATTAAAAAATTAAATTGATTATATGGATTTATAGAGAGGTTTTAGATTAAAATTTATTCGAATTTTATTTGAAACTTTTTTCATATTGTGATATATTATGGCTACAGGCAATGATGAAGAAGTAGTAATAAATTTTTTGCTTTTAGAGAGATTATGGTTGGTGAAAATAATTAGTAAAAGTTTATGAATTCGTCTTCGGAGTTCTTATTAATATTAAGCGTGTTTCTTGCGTTAAAGGATTAAAGTGTATAGAATAACTATAAAGTAAGGTGGTACCGCGGATTTCCGTCCTTATGTTTGTAGTTATTTTTTTTAGGAGGAATATGGATGAAAAATGAAAAAATAGAGCAAGTTGCAAATCAATTGAAAAAAGATCAAAAAAAGATTGATCATCTAAGGGATTTAGAAAATTTGAAAGTTAAATATTTAGGAAAAAAAGGATTGATTACTGAATTAAACAGCGAAATTAAAAATGTATCGAATGAAAACAAAAAAGAATTTGGAATGGCTGTAAATGAATTAAGAAATTCTTTTCATCAGTTTTACGAAGAAAAAAAGAATTTTTTTGAAGAAGCAATTTTAAGTGAAAAACTAGCTCAAGATGCTATAGATATCAGTTTACCTGCTGTTTGCGTATCTGCTGGTGCACCAAATATTTTGGAAAAATTAATTGAAGAAGTAGAAGAAGTATTTTTATCTATGGGATATGATGTAGTAGATGGTCCTGAAATTGAACAAGATAAATATAATTTCGAGATGTTGAATATTCCTAAGGGACATCCAGCAAGAGATGCACAGGATACCTTTTATATTGAAGGAGAAGAAATATTACTACGTAGTCAAACTTCTCCTGTTCAAGTGCGTACTATGCTAGAGGGAAAAGGAGAAGTTCCAATTCGTATGATTTGTCCAGGAAAAACTTATCGAAGAGATGATGATGATGCTACTCATTCTCATCAATTTATGCAAATAGAAGGATTATTAGTAGATAAAAATATTAGTTTGTCTGATTTGAAAGGAACCATTGATGTAGTAGTAAAACGATTATTTGGAAATGATGTGGAAACTAGATTTAGACCTAGTTATTATCAATTTACAGAACCTTCTGTTGAAGTAGATATTAGTTGTTTTAATTGTAAAGGAAAAGGTTGTAGTATTTGTAAAAAAACTGGTTGGATAACGATTGCTGGTGCAGGAATTGTTCATCCCAATGTTTTACGCATGAGTGGGTATGATCCGGAAAAATGGAGTGGTTTTGCTTTTGGATTTGGTGCGGAACGTATGGCGATGTTAAAATATGATATTTCTGATTTGAGAGTTTTTTATCATACTGATTTACGTGAAGCTAAAATTTTTGATCGAGAGGAAGGGTTATCATGATTAGTTTAGAATGGGTAAAAGATTATATTGATATTCGTGATCAAGACTTAGAGGAATTAGCCGTTAAAGTTACACAGGCTGGTATTAATGTAGAAAAAGTAATTTCTAATGAGATTAAAAATTTGATTATTGGTCAAGTTTTATCTTGCGTTGATCATCCAGATAGTGATCATTTACATGTTTGTAGTGTAGATGTAGGAGAAGGAAAAATTTTACAAATTGTTTGTGGTGCACCAAATGTTAGAGAAGGGCTAAAGGTTATTGTTGCTCTTCCGGGAGCAATTTTACCAGGAAATATTGAAATAAAGAAAAGTAAGATTCGTGGAGTAGAATCAAATGGGATGCTTTGTGCTTTATTTGAACTTGGATTAGAAGAGAAAAATGATTTAAATTATGCAAAAGGAATTTGTGAATTAGATGATTCCACTACAATTGGAGGAGATCCATTAACAGAATTAGGTTTTGGAGATACATTATATGAACTTGATGTTCATAAACATCGAAATAATGATTGTTACTATCATATTGGATTTGCTTATGAAATTGCAGCCATTTTGAATAGAAAAGTTCACCTGCCAGATACATCTTATCAAGAAATAAAAGATTCTATTACCAATCATTTTCAATTAAAAGTAGAAACGGATAAATGTCCATATTATTTAGCAAAAATGGTTACAGATGTTCAAATCGGAGAATCTCCAAATTTCATCAAAAGAAGATTGACTGCTGCTGACATGAGACCGATTAATAATGTTGTAGATATTTCTAATTATGTAATGTTAGAATTTGGTCAACCTCTTCACTTTTTTGATAAAGACAAATTAGGAGATCAAATTGTAGTTCGTGATGCAATAGAGAAAGAACAGATTGTTACTTTAGATGGAAAGATGCGTCAATTAAGAAGTAGTGATATTGTAATTACGGATTCCAGTAAACCGGTTTGTATTGCTGGTGTTATGGGAGGAGAAAACACAGAAGTTTCTGAAGATACACATACGATTTTAATTGAGAGTGCTATTTTTGATGCTGTTCGTATCCGATATACGGCAGCAAATTTAGAGTTGAAAAGTGAAGCATCGATTCGTTATGGAAAAGGGTTAAGCTATGAATATACGAAAATGGCAATGGATCGGGCTTGTCATTTATTAGAGAAATATGCTCATGCTAAAGTTTTGACTGGAATAGTTTGTCATGATAAAATAGATAAAAAACCTAAGATTGTCTCTTTTGTTCCAGAAGAGGTAAATAAAATTTTAGGAATTACGATTGATGAAGAAGATATGAAAACAGAATTAGCTAGACTTGATTTTTCTTATACTTTAAAAGATGGAGTTTTTGAAGTGAGTATTCCTAATCGAAGATTAGATATTGATCCAAATGTGAATGATATTGCTGAAGAGATTGGTAGACTTTATGGATATCATAACTTAGTTTCTACTTTACCTGTTGTTCCACTTCGCCGCGGTAAATATGTAGGAGATGTTGCTTATCGTAAAGCACTTTCTAAAAGAATGCGTCTATTGAGATTGAATGAGGTGAAAACTTATACATTAGTTTCTCCTGAATTGGCTAGCCAGTTTCAATATCGGAATCGAAAAAATGTTATATTACCCAATCCTATGAGTAGTGATAAAAGTATTGTTCGTACAACTTTACTTCCTTCTTTATTACAAGTTTATCAATATAATAAAGCAAGAAAAGTAGAAGATATTTTGCTTTATGAAATTAGTAAAACTTATGATCAAACTTATCATGAAGAAAGTTTAATTAGTGGTCTATTATATGGAAATTATCTTACTGATGGATGGAACAAATCATTAAAAGTAGATTTTTATGTTGCTAAGGGAATTGTGGAAGATATTTTCAATTATATGGGATTTGCTAATCGCTATCATTTTCAAGTTCTTAATGATTCTTCCTTTCATCCAGGAATGAGTGCAAAAGTTTTTCTTGATCACGAAGAAGTTGGGGTAGTTGGTCGTATTCATCCAAAGATATGTAAAGATGAAGTATATGTTTTTGAATTATCTTTAAATTCATTAATGAAAAAAACGACTCAATTAAAATTTAAAGAAGCAAATAAATATCCAGGAATGGAAAAAGATATGGCCTTTATTGTATCGAGAGATACTTTGGCAGGAGAAATAATTTCTACAATTCAAAAAACTGGTGGTAAAATTCTTGATCATGTAAGTGTTTTTGATGTATATACTGGTGAAAATGTTCCAATTGATAAAAAATCTATTGCCTTCAAGCTTTATTTTAGTGATCCAAAAAAGACCCTAACAGAAGAAGAAGTAATGAAGATATTTTATCAAATTGTGGATCGAGTTGAGAAGAATTATCACGCTGTACTTCGAGACAAATAAAATTTATTTTAAATAATAAAAAGGATTAGTTGGCATCTTCTAATCCTTTTTCTACTCGTTTTTTAATGATTTCGATCAATTGATTTTTTAATTCTTGATCAGCATTTTCCCAAATAATTTCTAAGAATACTCCTAATCCTGGAAGGGTTACTTCATCATTTGATTCTACTGATTCATCAATTGCTCTTTTTAGACTATCATAGTCATCTCCTTTAAAATTATTAATAATATGTTCTCGAATACTCATATCCATAATTTCCTCCTTTATCTATATTTTGAGTTTTATTTTTAAATTTTATACATTAAACATTTTCTTTCTTTTTTTTATTATTTAAAATTATCTTTCTTTTGTTAGTTACTTTTCTTTTTATTGAATCTATTGTAAAATAATATTGGTGATAGAATGAAATTAGCAGTAGAAGGGACTAATTATCATATTGAAATTGAACGAAAAGCCAGTAATCGTAATACTTATATTCGGGTAAAGAAGGATCTTAGTATTCAAGTTACTACGAATCGTTTTACTAGTACTCGAGCAATTCAAAAATTAATTGAGGATAACTATGATAAAATAGTTAAGATGATTGCTGTTCAACAGAAAAAATTAGAAAATAGTGAGGGTTTTTTCTATTTAGGAAAAAAATATGATATTGTATATGTAGAATATTGTGATATTTCATTTGGACAAGAAAAAGTTTTTTTAAATAAGAATTTTGATTTGGATAAATGGTATAAGATGCAGGCTAAGGTTTTGTTTCTTTCTCATTTAGATAAGATTTATCATTCTTTTTCTAGAAAAATTCCATATCCTAAGTTAAAAATTCGAAAAATGACTAGTCGTTGGGGAGTATGTAATGTTAAATTAAAAACTGTTACTTTAAATTTGGAGTTAATTAAGAGAGATACAAAGTATTTGGATTATGTAATTGTACATGAACTTTCTCATTTAATCCATCCTAATCATTCTAAAGCTTTTTGGGAATTAGTAGAAGAAAATATGAAAAATTATCGTGAATGTCGGAAGGAGATGAAAGATTTTTAATGGTAATTAGTAGTTTGGATAATGAAAAGATAAAAAAATATAAAAAATTGCAAAAGAAAAAGTATCGGGATCTTTATCATCAATATATTGTTGAAGGAATGCATTTAGTACTTGAAGCATATAAAACAGGAGTAATTGAAGAATTAATTTTAGAGGAAAATGAAATCATTCCTTTACCGATTCCTTATACTTATGTCACAAAAGAAATTATGAAAAAGATATCTTCTTTGGATACTCCTAGTTCTGTTATGGCAGTTTGTCATAAAAAGGAGAAAGAAAATGATAATTTTGGAAATCGTATTTTGATTTTGGATGAAATTCAAGATCCGGGGAACTTGGGAACCATTATTCGTAGTGCGGTGGCATTTTCTATTGATACAATTATTTTATCGGAAAATACAGTGGATTTATATAATCCTAAGGTGTTACGTGCTACTCAAGGAATGATTTTTCATGTTAATATTATTATTAGAAATGCTTTTGAAATTGTTCCTTTATTGCAAAATTATGGTATTCCTGTTTATGGTACTCAAGTTGATCATGGTATGGATGTTCGTTCTTTAACGAAGAAAGATAAAGAGAGATTTGCTTTAGTTGTTGGTAATGAAGGAAATGGGGTTCGATTAGAAATTAGTTCTATGTGTGATCGAAACCTTTATATTAATATGAATGATTCTGTTGAAAGTTTGAATGTTGCTGTTGCGACTAGTATTTTGCTTTATGAATTGGGAAGGTAAGTATGGATAAAGTTTATGTTGGAAAAGTTGTTTCTACTCATGGGATAAAGGGGGAAATTCGAATTCTTAGTAATTTTGAGTATAAAAATAAAGTTTTTGTTCCTGGGCAATCTATTTTAATTGGTGATCAAGAATATGTGATTGAGTGTTATCGAGTTCATAAGCAATTTGATATGGTTACTTTAGTTGGATATCATAATATTAATGATGTATTATTTTTATTACAAAAGAAAGTTTATGTTGATCGAGAAAAATTAGTTTTTTCTGATCATGAAGTTTTGGATAGTGAACTTATTTCTTACTCAATCTTGACAAAAGAAGGGAAAAGAGGAATAATAAAGGAAATATTTTGGGCTAGTCCTAGTAATAAAATTCTTCGCGTAATGTTTGATCATGAAGTTTTACTTCCGTTTTTTTCTCCGATGATTTTAAAGATTGATCATGAAAGGAAGGAAATTATTGTTTCTTTGTTGAAAGGTTTGTAGTAGGGTGAAATAAATGAAGATTGATATTTTAACGCTTTTTCCTAATATGTTTCAAGAAGTGTTTCATGAATCTATTATTAAAAGAGCTATTTCTAATTCTAAAGTTTTTATTCAAATTCATGATTTTAGGGATTATAGTTGTGATCCTCATCATAAAGTGGATGATACTCCTTATGGAGGAGGTTGTGGAATGGTTCTTTGTTGTCAACCTATTTTTGATTGTG
>CANQFO010000017.1 GCA_947599755.1 uncultured Bacilli bacterium | reverse complement strand
ATAAAATAAATTTTGTTCAAGTTTCATAACTATGTGTGCCTTGAACGAAGTGAAAGGAATGTGTGGTATAATGAAAAAATATTAACCTTTATTGTGAATAAGAATAAGTTATTATTATTAAAAGGTAGTGATAAAGATCCCCAATTTCATGAATCATTTTGGTATACAGTAACAGGTTCAGCAGAAAAAATAGATAATAGTTTAGAAGATGCTGTTAAGCGTGAAGTAAAAGAAGAAACGAATTTAGAAATAACGAGAACAGATAAAATACCATTAATTTTTGAATATGAATCACTTGGAAAAAATTGTGTTGAACATGGATTTATATCTTATGTTGCAAAAGACAGGGTAATTTTAAATAAGGAAAATATAGATTATAAGTGGTGTAATATTGATGAATTTATACAATTAATAAAATGGTATGATGATAAAGAAAAATTGCTTAAAATTTTAATGAATAATATAAATAAGAGAAATAAAAATGAATAAGGTTAAAATTTGAGTTATCATGATTAAATTAATTTGGTATTCAGGATATAAAAGGATTGATTCAATAAAAAAATATCCATAATAATAACAATAATACCTTGAAAATAAGAAAAAAATCAGTATAATAAAATAGCAATACAACGATTTAGGTGGAAACAAAAGAAGGAAGGAAATTAAATGACAAATGCAAAAAGAAACATAGGAATCGATTGGTTACGAATCATATCTACAATGATGATCATTGCTCTACACTTAAATTTATATGGAGATTTACTAGGAATTAAACCGATATTATCCAAAAATTATATAGCAATCTGGACAGTAGAAGTTATATGCTATTGTGCAGTAAATTGCTATGGATTAATTTCAGGTTATGTAAATTTTGAAAAAGAATGGAAGATAAAAAGAATAATTAATTTATACCTTCAAGTCATATTTTATAGTATATTTTTTGCATTAATATTCAAATTTCTATTTCCAAACATGGTATCCAATAAAGAAATCATTGCATCCTGTTTTCCTGTTTTCTTCGAACGATATTGGTATTTCACAGCATATTTTGCCTTATATTTTATGATTCCTTATTTAAATAAATTAATTCATGCCATGAACCAAAAAGAATATCAAAAATTAATAGCCATATTCATCATCGTTTTTTCTATAATACCAACAATGAGAACCAGTGATCTATTTAAAACCGGTTATGGATACAGTCCATTATGGTTAATGATTTTATATTTAATTGGTGCATATATGAAAAAATATCCACCAAAAATAAAAAAATCATATAAAATGATAACATTAATCGCATCCATTGGATTAGTACTATCTTCTAAATTGATTTTTGATTTTTTAGGACTAAAAAATACATTTTGGAGGAAAGAAAGTCAATTTTTACTTCAATATAGCTCTCCATTTATTCTAATCATTGCAATAATTTTATTAGATTTATTTTCAAAAATAAAAAGAAAGGAAAATAAGATCATATATTTTTTTTCTAAAGTATCATTTGCAGTATATTTAATCCATAACAATCCTGTAATTGTAAAAAATTTTCCATATGACTGGTATAAAAATAGGATTGAAGAAAGTTTATTGTTTTACATCATTTATATCGTAGTAGCAACCATAATGATCTATCTCATCTGTAGCATAATTGAATATATAAGAGCAAAAGGATTTGAAATCATAGAAAAATTTTGGAACAAAATAAAACCTACCATAAAAGCAGAACCTAAAAAAGAAAATGATCAAAAAAAGATAAAATTAACTAAACTTTTTGAACAATAATAAAAACTTTAGGGTGATCAATAAGTTGATCACATTTTGCTTTTCTTTCAAATAAAATAATGATGAAAAAGACAGTCCAAAGATTGTCTTTTTACGTCAATAAAATAACAAATAACTTTATTAAATTGACTATTCAAATATTAAATTATACAATAAAGAAAAATTAGGAGGTAAAAAATGAATGATGTAAATCAGAGTGAAGAAATCCAAGAAGAACAAAAAAATACACTTGATCAAGAAAGTGCAGAAAACTTCAAAGATAAAGAACAAATTCCAAAGAAAAAGAATAAGAAAAAAAAGATTATCCTAATCGTTTTAATTCTTATAATTCTTATTTTAGGAGGATTAATTTTTCTATGGAGTAAAAATCAGAAAGAAAATGATAAACAATTAATCGAAAACGAAAAAAAAGAACTATCTTCTCCATACAAAATGTCAAGTAATGATCTACAAGACTTTGACTTATATTTTCTTCAACTAGAAAAGGATAATAAAAATATAGCGTATAGTCCATTGTCCATAAAATATACATTAGAAATGCTTAATGAAGGAGCAAAAGGGAAAACAAAAGAGCAACTTACGAATTTATTAGGTAATTATCAAGCAAAAGAATATATAAATAGTAAAAATATGTCTTTTGCAAATGCTATGTTTATCAAAAATACATATAAAGAAAAAATAAAAGAAGACTATATCAATAAATTAGTAGAAAAATATAAAGCACAAATTATTTATGATACATTCAATGATCCAACTACAGTAAATTCATGGGTTGATAATAAAACCTTTGGACTAATCAAAAATTTAGTAAATGATGTATCAGATAAAAAGTTTTTATTAGTAAATGCCCTAGCCATCGATATGGAATGGAATAAATTAATTCAAAGTAATACTCTCCTAAAAGATAATTTTTCTGTTCATTACACTCATGAAAATTTTTCGACTAGTATATCACCAATTTTAGAAGATGCTTATCCGTCATTATCATTTAATCAAAATACCATAAATGCTAAAGGAGTATCTTTTGCCGCAACAATAAATAATTATGATATCGTAAAAGAACTAGGAGAAGAAAATATCAGAAATACAATCAAACAAGAATATAGTGAATGGTTAAAAGATGATAATCGTTGCAGTATCGGAGAAGAACTTGGAGTCGATGAATATGTAGAAAAATATATCAAAGAAATTAATGAAAATTATAAACAAGTTGAATCTTCTACAGATTTTCAATTCTATTCAGATGATTCTGTAAAAGTTTTTGCTAAAGACTTAAAAGAATACAATCAAACAACATTACAATATATTGGAATTATGCCAAAAACTAAAAATATTAATGATTACATAAAAGAAATCAATGCCAAAGAATTATCAAAGTTAATCAATCAATTAAAAACGATCAAATTAGAAAATTTTGATCAAAGAAAAGTTACAAGAATCATTGGTACAATCCCATTATTTAAAATTGATTATCAATTAAAATTAATAGATGATTTAAAAAGCTTAGGAATAACAGATGTATTTGAACAAGATAAAGCTAACTTAAAAGGAATAACTTCTACACAAGGAATTTTTATTGATGAGGTTAAACATAAAACCAATATTGAATTTTCTAATGAAGGAATAAAAGCTGCTGCTGCAACAGAACTAGGAGGAGCAGGAGCAACCAGTTGTGGATTTGATCATCTTTATGACATTCCAGTAGAAACCATTGATATGACTTTTGATCAACCATATATGTTCCTAATTCGAGATAAAAATAGTGGAGAAGTATGGTTTACAGGAAAAGTAGAAGAGCCAATTGTAAATAATATGAACAATTCTAAAGGAATTTGGACTGAAGAAGGAGAATGGAAGTAAAAAGTGGTATACAATAGCATTCCGACATCTATGCTGATTTGTAAAATATTAATTTTGACCATCGCCACCTCACACTACTTGGTATTATCAAGTAATTCTTTCATAAGACAAAAAGACACTGTGCCCAGTAGGCGCAGTGCTTTTTATATTTTGTTAAATTCATCAATAACATCTAAGATTTTGTATACACTAGTATGTGGATTAGCCTTTATTAATTCTTCACCATCAGTAATAGTTCTTTTTTCTAAAGATTTAGCGATTACTCTAGCTTCGTCAGTATAGTTCTTTATAATCTTATGCATATTCAAATAGACATTTCATTTTTCAATTAAATTTTTAAAAAATGATCGAAAAAATCCCTAACAATACTATTAAAATGTGATATGATATCCATATGGAAGACCTCCGTTATTTTTTTATTTTCAAATTTATTATAACAAAGGTTCTTCCTTTTTTTGTACCTCCTTCCCCAAATAATTTTACACTATCCATTCCGCTTTTCATTTGGAAAGAATAAGGATATATGATATAATTGAAAAGACTGGAGGAGTATCCAATGAAACAAGAAAATATTAGAAATTTTTGTATAATTGCCCATATTGATCATGGAAAAAGTACATTAGCTGATCGAATTTTAGAACAAACCAAAGCTTTAGATAAAAGAGAATTAAAAGATCAAATGTTAGATTCCATGGAATTAGAAAGAGAAAGAGGAATCACCATAAAATTAAACGCAGTACAATTAACTTATCAATATCAAGATAAAACTTACTATTTTCATTTAATTGATACCCCAGGTCATGTTGATTTTTCTTATGAAGTATCCCGTAGTTTAGCAGCATGTGAAGGGGCAATTTTAGTAGTAGATGCTTCTCAAGGAATAGAAGCTCAAACCTTAGCAAACCTATATTTAGCACTAGACAATCACCTAACAGTAATCCCAGTAATAAACAAAATTGATCTACCATCAGCAAATGTCGAAAAAGTAGAAAAAGAATTAGAAACAATTGGATTTTCTAAAGAAGAAATTGTATTAACCAGTGCAAAAACAGGAGAAGGAATCAATGAATTATTAAAGAAAATCATTGAAATCATTCCTAGTCCTAAAGGAAATAAAAATAAACCACTAAAAGCCTTAGTATTTGATAGCCTATATGATCCGTATAGAGGAGTTATTGTAAGCATTAGAATAGTAGAAGGAACACTTCATGTAAAAGATACAATTTATATGATGGAAACAAAAGCATCATACGAAGTAACAAGACTTTCAATAAATACCCCAAAAGAAAAAGAAGTAGAAAGCTTACAGGCAGGAGAAGTAGGATACTTATATGCATCAATTAAAAGTATTCAAGATATCCATGTAGGAGATACAATAACAATAAAAGATAATCCTACTTCTGAAAAGTTACCAGGATATAAGCCAATGAAACCAATGGTATATTGTGGAATTTATCCAATTGAAGCAAATAAATTTGAAGATTTACGAGAAGCTTTAGAAAAACTTCAATTAAATGATGCTTCTTTGGTATTTGAACCAGAAACCTCCAAAGCACTTGGATTTGGTTTTCGATGTGGGTTCCTAGGACTATTACATATGGAAATTATCGAAGAAAGAATTGAAAGAGAATTTAAAATTAATTTAATCGCAACTTCACCATCGGTTATATATGAAATTATAAAAACAGATGGAAAAAAAATACAAATCGATTCTCCATCCAAAATGCCCAAAAAAGAAGAAATCAAAAAAACTCTAGAACCTTATGTTTTAGCAAATATTTTTACTCCAAGTGAATATATTGGACCAATTATGGAATTATGCCAAAATAAAAGAGGAACATTTTTAAATATGGAATACATAGATCAAGAAAGACTAACTCTTCACTATGAATTACCCTTATCAGAAATTGTTTATGACTTTTTTGATCATCTAAAATCAGTAACAAAAGGATACGCATCCTTTGATTATGAATTAATAGGATACAAAGAAAGTAACTTAGTAAAAATGGATATTTTACTAAATGGAGAAATAGTAGATGCTTTAAGTATAATTGTATATCAAGAATTTGCTCATTCTAGAGGAAAAACAGTAGTAGAAAAATTAAAAGAAATTATTCCCCGACAAATGTTTGAAGTACCAATACAAGCAGCAATTGGAACACACATAATTGCTAGAACAGACATTAAAGCAATGAGAAAGAATGTTTTAGCCAAATGTTATGGTGGAGATATAACTAGAAAGAAAAAACTCCTAGAAAAACAAAAAGAAGGAAAAAAGAGAATGAAAAAAATAGGTAGTGTAGAAGTACCACAAGAAGCATTTCTATCTATTCTCTCAACATCAGAAAAAAAAGATAAATAAATTGTGTGGTGAAAGAATTTGAAAAAAAGAATAAATAAGGATTTAGAACAGAAAAATCAAAATATTAAAAGTTGCTATATCCATATTCCTTTCTGCAAAGAAATTTGTTCATATTGTGATTTTTGTAAAATGTACTATCAAAAAGATTTAGTAGATAAATATTTATTAGCCTTAGAAAAAGAAATTCAAAAAGAATATCAAGGGGATATTCTCTCAACCATTTATATTGGAGGAGGAACTCCAAATTGTTTAAATGTAAGGCAATTAAAAAAACTATTCGCCATACTAAAACCCTTAAAAAAAAGTCCTAATATAGAGTTTAGTATTGAACTAAATCCAGAATGTATAGATGCAAAAAAACTAAAAATATTAAAAGAAAATGGAATCAATCGAATTAGTATTGGAATAGAATCAATCAATAAAGAAAATCAAGAATTCATGCAAAGAAAAATATCTCAACAAAAAATAAAAGAAAAAATCAATCTAGTTCAATCGTATGGATGGAATAATATAAATTTAGATTTAATGTATGGATTTCCCGATGAAAATTTATCAACTCTAAATTCTGATCTATCATTTTTGCTATCTCTCCAACCTAAACATATTTCCACCTATTCACTAATGATAGAAAAACATACCAAAATATTTAATCAAAAAATAACACCAATTTCTGAAGACATAGAAGCCAAAATGTATAAAAGAATATGTAAAACACTAAAAGAAAATGGCTATATTCACTATGAAATTAGTAATTTTTGTCAAAAAGGATATGAATCAAAACATAATCTTTGCTATTGGAACAATGAACAATACTATGGATTTGGTTTAGGAGCAGCATCTTATCTAGAAAATAAACGAAAAATCAATACCAAAAACATCAATAACTATATTAAAGGAAATGCTTGTTTAGAGATAGAAAATCTTACCCAAAAAGATAAAATAATATATCAAATTATTTTAAATTTACGCTTAAAAGAAGGACTAAATAAAGAAAAATTTCAACTAATGTACCAGAAAGGAATAAATGAATTATATAATTATCAAGAATTAATCCAAAATAAATGGTTAAAAGAAGATAGAAAAAAACTTTTTATTCCAGAAAAAAAATGGTATATTAGTAATAGCATATTAATTCAATTGTTAGAAGGTGAAGTACAATGAAAGAAGAAAAAATAAAAAAATTTACAAATGAATTGACATATATTCAAAATGAAAAAATAAAAAATTCCTGCAAAACAATGATTTCCCTATTACCAGATTACTTTTTTGAAGTTCCAGCATCATCAACAGGAAAATATCATCCTAAATATGCACTAGGAGAAGGAGGACTATTAAGACATACAAAAGCTGCAACAAAAATTGCTCATGAACTATTAGAAAATCCAATAATAGGAGATAAATATACACAAGAGGAGAAAGATTTAATGATTATGGGAATAATTTTGCATGATGGATTAAAAAATGGACTAGAACATGCAAAATATGTAAAGTTTGATCATCCTATTTTAATGAAAAATTATATTATAGAAAATCAAGATAAATTAGAATTAACAAAAAAAGAATTAGATTTATTAACCTCCGTAATTGAAACCCATATGGGTCCATGGACAAAAGATTATCAAGGAAATGAAGTATTAGAAAAACCAAAAACAAAATATCAAAATTTTGTACATATGTGTGATTTTTTAGCAAGTAAAAAGTTTATCTTAATCCCATTTGATGAAAATAATCAAATTATAGAATAATTAGAAAGGTGAGTTTATGGTTGGTAAAATAATCGTAATAGAAGGGACAGATTCCTCAGGAAAAGAAACACAAGCTAAATTATTAGAAAAAAATTTAAATAAGCTAGGAAAAAAATGTATTCACTTTAGTTTTCCAATGTATGATACCCCAACAGGAAAAATAATTAAAGGACCCGTATTAGGAAATGAAAAGGAAGGAAAAAGTTATTTTAAAGAAGGAGCAGTTGACTTAGATCCATACATCTCTTGTCTATATTACGCGGCTGATAGAAAATACAATATGAAAAAAGTCATGAAATATGTAGAAGAGGGATATTACGTAATCTTAGATCGATATACCCCCTCAAACTTAGCACATCAAGGAAGTAAAATTATGGATAAAGAGGAAAGATTTAATATGTACCAATGGATAGATAAATTAGAATATTGGCTATTAAAATTACCAAAACCAGACAAAACGATTTTTTTACATGTACCATATCAAATTTCTTTAGAAAAATTAAAAAATAAAAAAGAAAAAGATGACCTAGAAAAGTCACCATTGCATTTGAAAAATACCGAAGAAGCCTATATTGAATTATCAGAGTTATATAATTGGGATCGAATAGAATGTGTAAAAAATGGAACTCTCCGTTCAATAGAAGAAATAGGCAAAGAAATGATAGAATTAATCGAAAAAATGTAGAAGAGATAGAAATAAAAATAAAGCTATTTCTTTTTTAATTGTTAAGAAAAAACAAATATCCAAATTATTTACTTGCTCCAACAACAGGAATAGATGGAATTTTTGGTCTAGGAGAATTTAGAGTAGAACCTTGATCAACAGTATCTAATTTAGGAAGTACACTAGAGGCATTTTGCACTGGTTGAGACAAAGGCTGCTGCATAGATGGAAGAACAGCAGAAGGACTAGAAGCAGAAGGAACAGAAGAATTTGGCACAACAGAAACTGGATTAGCTGGTAATGCTTGAGAATTCGGTGAAGATGCTATACTTTGAGTTTGTGAAAAAGAAGGTAAAGAAAGAACCGTACTTTGAGCAGAAGCATCAATAGAAGAATTTGGCTGAATAGTCTTAGTTAACTGATAAGTGTCATTATCATCAGCTAGTTCAATCTCAATAATTCGATAAACTTCTTCAAAACTAGTTTTTCCCTCCAAAACTTTTATTAAAGCATCTTGCAACATCGTAATTGTCTTACTCGTATAAACCATTCGCCGCAAATCCTCTTTTTCCAATTGATCATCATTCAAAGCATTTCGAATATCATCATCAATTTCTAAAACTTCTTGAATCGCAATACGACCTCGATAACCATTTCTGCAAAGTGGACATCCCTTAGAATTAACTCCCCACGTTTTTAAAACCTCTTTTCCAAGGAAAAACCGAAATACCTTTTGTTCATATTTAGTCGTTTCTCTTTGTATTCTACATCTAGGACACAACTGCTTTGCCAAACGTTGAGAAATAATCCCCGTTAAAGCAGTAGAAAGTAAATAACGTTCTACATCCATATCTAATAATCTTTCAATCGTAG
The DNA here is from genome assembly GCA_947599755.1 of uncultured Bacilli bacterium. GTDB lineage: Bacteria > Bacillota_I > Bacilli_A > RF39 > UBA660 > CANQFO01. The sequence goes on along the minus strand of CANQFO010000017.1, from coordinate 7,173 downwards.
ATAAAGAATTATTAGTATGGATAGTAGATAAGACCAAGTGACCAGTAATCGATGCTCGAACAGCAATTTGAGCAGTTTCAGAATCACGAATTTCTCCAATTAAAATAATATTAGGATCCTGCCTTAAAATAGAACGCAAAGCTGTAGCAAAAGTCATTCCAATTTCGGCATTTACTTGTACCTGATTAATTCCTTCCAAGTTCATTTCAATCGGATCTTCCACAGTAATAATATTAGTTTCTGGTTTATTCAACTCCTGTAACATAGAATAAGTTGTAGTACTCTTACCAGAACCAGTAGCACCAGTAACCAAAATAATTCCATTAGGAATTTGTAACATTCGCTTAATCTTTTTTAAATTATCAGGATGAAATCCCAAAGATTCAATTCCTTGTAAACTAATAGAATAATCTAAAATACGAATAACTACTTTTTCTCCTTCATTTAAAGGTAAACAAGAAACACGCATATCTAAATATAAATCACCAAATTTTCCTTTAATTGCTCCATCTTGAGGTAACCTAGTTTCAGTAATATTCATATTTGCTAGTAACTTTAAACGAGTAGTTAAATTTCTCTCATAATTTTTAGGGATAGAAGTATAATCCCGTAAATCTCCATCAATACGGAATCTCACAATCATTTCATTTTCTCTAGGATCAAAATGAATATCTGATGCATTACTCTTAGCAGCAGTAATAATAATATAATCAGCAATCTGCGTAATAGGAGTTTTGACAAAATCAAAATTCACTTTAGCAGGATTAACAGGATTTAAAACACTACGATTATCAAATTGCCCCATCTTTTCAACCCCTTTTGTCTACTTTCTATGGTAATTTACTATATTTTATTATATAATAAATTTAACATAATAGCAAGAAAGGAAAGAAAAAATGAAAAAAAAATTAAATTCAAAAGGCTTTGCTTTAGTAGAGACAATGGTTGTATCCGTTTTAGTAGTAGTAATATTATCAATTATTTATACCAATATATATCCTCTAATGGGAGAATATGAAAAAAGAGAATACTATGACGATATAGACAGTAAATATGCAGCATATTGGTTTAAACTACTCATCCAAAAAAGCGAATTAACAACAGAACTAAATATTAATAACAGTAGTGTTTATGATACATTTACCTGTGATAAAATTGATTCCTCTGATACAAAAAAGGAAACAATCTGTCAAGAATTATGGAAAAAATATAATGTATTAAATTTATATATAACAAATTATGATTTAACAAAGTTTAAACAATTTACAGAACAAAGTTCACATTCAGAAATCTTTACAAGAGGATTAATTGATTATGTTTTTTCCCTTCCAACATATGCAAAAAAAGTATCCTTAAATAATGCAAAATATCGCTTAATATTAGAATACCAATTAAAAAATGATCCAGAAAAAAATGCCTATTCAACAATAGAAGTAAAGGGTGTGAAAATAAAATGAAAACACTAAATCAAAAAGGACTAACTACAATAGAACTACTAGTCTGCTTTGTTCTCATCTCAATTCTTTCTGTTTCCATGTATGAAACAGTTACAAATTATAAAGAAAAACAACAAATAGAATCAATGAAAACAGAAATTACAACATACAAAAATTTACTCACCAAAGAAATACAAGATAATATAATTCAAAATCAAAAAATAGTAAAAGTAAAAAAAGAAAGTAATACCATGCTTAATTTTACAATCGGTAACTTAACAAAGGTCCTAGTATTAAACTATAATAATGATAAACCAGATGAAATTAGCTATGGAGATATTACAAATCCTCTACCAGATTTAGGAAAAGATGAAAGAGGAAATTACGATTTAAAAATTGATCGAGAAAAATCTTATTTAGATTATGATGAAACCAATCAAATAATAGAAATATATATTGTATTTACCCATCCTGATTTAGGAGAAAAATATGCCATTCACATAGTTGATCCCCTTACCTTAACCTAAAAAAAGCGACAAAAGAAAAAAATAAAACAGAGAAAAAATTGTACCAAAAATTCTTCCAAAAAAGAAATTTTGGTATTTTATTTTACTATTTTCAAGAACACTTTTTACTTGCATATGAATAGATAATCCTCCAAGAGAAATAAAACATAAAATAAAAATTGCTTGAACAAAAAAAGGAGAAATTAATGTTGTTTCAAAAACACCTCTAGTAAGATCAAAAAATCCATTTAAAACTACATAAGGAACAATAGGCAAAGAAAGATAATGAACCAAAATCGTTGCGATTAAATTAAAAAATACAGAAGTACCATAAATAGTAATTAATACTTTCATTGCCTGATAAATAGCAGAAGATAAAGAACGAGAAAAATTTTTAATAGTTAAAGGAGGCAAAAAAATTTTCTTTCTCTTTTTAGGACGATGAAAAAAACATAAAGATAAATTTCCAAAAAGTAAAGAAAAAAATAAAATCCCAGTAAGCCTTTGATTTCGAAGAATACTCTGAACAGATCCAAATACAAATAAAGGATTAGGAAAATGAGTAAAAGTAATAAAATAATTAGCATCAATTTCATCAATATAACCTTTATCAAGCAATTCTTTAGTATATTTAGAACCACTAGGAAATCCACTAACTAAACTCATCAGTATAACATAAAAAATACATCCATTTAAATGCAAAGTATTAGTAAAGAACTCAATTAATCCATAATCAATTAATAAAGAAGAAAAAACAAAAAAAAGAAAACTAGCAGGAAATAATTTTTTAAAAAATAATTGAGTATAATCAAGAATACTTTGCATAACAAAATTAGAATTAATAATACAAAGTAGTAATAAAAGTGTCAAACTCAATAAGATTAATAGTTGTCTACAATTTTTTTTCATATTTCTCCATTCCTATGTGGTATAATTAAATAAGGTGATTTTATGTTTAAAAAAATAATTCATTGGATAAAAGAAAATATAATAAAAGAATATAAATTTCTTCTCTTTTTAACCATTCTATATATTTTATTCACCTGGCCTGTAAATTATTATATTATAGTAGGAGGAGGAATTAGTAATATTGATAATAGAATTCAAATAAGTCATGCAAATTCAAGTAAAGGTGCTTTTTATCTATCCTATGTTAGCGAATTACAAGGAAAATTATCTACTTACTTATTAAGTTATATTATTCCAGACTGGAAAAGAGTAGATATGGATAATTACAGATATGAAGAAACAGAAAAAATAGAAGATATAGAATTTAGAAATGATTTAGAATTAAAAGTTGCAAACAGTAATGCAATCTATCATGCTTATCAATTAGCAGAAAAACCCATTCAACCAATCGATGTCAAAATATATGTTACTTCAATCCAACAAAAAGATAAAACAACATTAAAAATACAAGATCAAATTCAAAGTATTGATAATTATCACTATGATTCGATTGAAGAATATAAAAATTACCTTCAAACAGTACCAGAAAATAGTCAAGTAACAATCAAAGTAATAAGAAATAACCAAGAAAAAGAAATCATCTGCGGTTTGTATGAAATGGATAATCAAAAAAAACTAGGAGTAACCCTTCAAAAAGTAATTACCTACAAAACAACCCCAAAAGTAAAAATAAAATTTAAAGCAAAAGAATCAGGACCATCTGGAGGGCTAATGACTACACTAGATATATATAATAAACTAACCAAAACAGACTATACAAAAGGCAAAAAAATTGCCGGAACAGGAACAATTGAAGAAGATGGAACAATTGGACAAATAGGTGAAGTAAAATACAAATTATTAGGAGCGGCAAAAGGAGGAGCAGATATTTTCTTAGTCCCAGAAGGAGAAAATAGTAAAACCTGTCAAAAATTAAAAAAACAAAAAAATCTAAAAATTAAAATTATCGCAGTAAAAAATATAGAAGATGCAATTTTAAAATTAAAAAATATATCATAATAAATAAAAATAAGGAAAAAAAGGAAAAAACCTTATTTTCTTTTTCCCATAATTTCCCATAATTTTTTAATTTTTTTTCCATATTTTCTTGCTACAATAAAATTACGAAAGGAGGAAAAAAGAAAAAAATAAAAGATACAAAGAAATAATAAAAAAAATAGATAAAAATAAATTCTTCAATCAATACGGCAAAAATCGACGACAACTTAGAATATGATAAAGAAGCAAGAGGGAGGAGATTAGTATAAGGTAAACAAAAGAAAAAGAAATAAAAAAAATCGATTGGAGGAGATAAAAGTAGAAGAAAAATAAACAGCATGATATACTGTTAGTAGGTGATAAAAATGTATACAATATGTCTTGTTGAAGATGAAATAGATTTATTAAATTTAATCAAAACTTATTTAGAAAAATCAGGATATGAAGTAATCTGTTTCACAAAAGGAATCGATGCAATTTCCTATATTGGAAAAAAAGTACATCTATGGATTTTAGATATAATGTTAGGAGATGATATAAATGGATATGATGTAATCAAAGCAATTCGAGAAAACGACGAATTTATTCCTGTAATTTTTACATCAGCAAGAGATCAAGATCTAGATAAAATTTTAGGATTAGAACTTGGAAGCGATGATTACATAACAAAACCTTATTCACCAAAAGAACTCGTATTAAGAGTAAATAAAATGATTAAAAGAGTATATAAAGGAATGGAAAGCGATAATATCAACTATGAAGACTATGATATTAATTTAAATAAAAGATATGTAACAGCAAAAGGAAAAGAAATAAAATTAACAACATTAGAATTTGATTTATTGATATTATTTTTAAAAAATAAAAATAAATGCTTTTCCAGAGAAGAAATTTTAAATGCGATATGGGGAGATAATTATTTTGGAACAGATAGAGTAGTAGATGACTTAATTCGAAGAATTCGAAAAAAATTACCAGCACTAAAACTTAGTGCAATTTATGGATATGGGTACAGACTATCATGAATTCAGTCAAAAGTAAACTAAGTAGACAACTATTATGGTTAGTAGGTCTTGCTTTTCTAATTTTATTCTTATTTTTAGGCGTAATATTACCAAAAATGCTAATTCCAGTAGCAGAAGCAAATCTATATAGTTATCTAAGTGAACCATTAAAATTGATGAATCGTGATATAGATAGTCGTCTTTTAAATACAGAAGTAGCCTATATTTACATAGTAGAAGATACCATTACCGCAAGTGAAAACATACATGATATAATTGCAATTCCAACATTAAATCAATTAGTATCTAAAATAAAAAACAACTATGGAAAATTTACTTATCAACATAAAGTATATTATTACTATACAATGAAAAATGATAATATTAAAAAAATTGCGATTTCCAATGATTTATATATCAACAAGACTAAAGCGAAAATACTAAGTGTCATTTTCCCAACAGTATTAGGAACAATGATTTTGATCGGATCAATGTTAGTTATATGGTCCTCTCTAGTAGTTAGAAAAATAGAGAAATTAAAAAACAAAATTGACAACATTGACAATCAAAATTATCCTCATCAAATAGATTTTACACCTGATGATGAAATTCGTTCTTTGGCTTTAGCAATAGAAGATATGCGACTTTCTTTACTCCATCAAGAAGAATATCGTAATCAAATGTATCAAAATATATCACATGATTTTAAAACACCTCTCACCGTAATAAAATCATATATTGAAGCTGTTGAAGATAAAGTAGAAGACAAAGATACTGCATTACAAGTAATAAAACAGCAAACATTAAAATTAGAAAAAAAAGTACACTCACTTCTTTACTTAAATAAATTAGATTATCTGAAAGACTCTAAAAATATTAAGATGAAATTAATTGATATGAATCAGATTATAAATGATGAAGTAGAAAAATTTAAATTTCATCGCAAAGAAATTTTCTTTATTGTAGACCTAGATCAAAAATCAAAGTATTATGGATCAACAGATGCATGGGAAACAATTTTTGATAACTTATTAGGAAATTTTATGAGATATGCAACTACGACAATCAAAATAACATCCAAGCAAAATCGTCTTGTTTTATATAATGATGGAGAAAATATCGATAAAGATTTCTTAAAAGGAATTTTTAATCCATATAGAAAAGGAATAAAAGGAGAATTCGGACTTGGACTTTCTATTGTGAAAAAGACATTAAACTTAATGCACTATGACATTACAATAAAAAACGAAAAAAAAGGTGTATCATTTATTATTACGAAAGAAAAGTAAAAATCTATTAGAAATATATCTAATAGATTTTTTCGTAATAAAACAAATACGAAAACTGGTTAACTAATAAATAGCTAAGTTTTGAGCATATTAAAAATAGGTGAGAATATGCGAATATTAATAACAGGAGCTACTTCAAATATAGCTTATGAATTAGGAAAAAAACTAGCAAAAAGAAATCATGTAGTTTATTTTACAACCCATACCACAAAAGAATTAAAAAACTTAGAAAAAAAGCTCAAAGAAGATAAAATTAATGCCCTTTGTTTTAAAATGGATATTACAACAGAAGATATAAAATTAGTAGATAAACTAACAATCGATTGCCTAATCAATCATGCAGGAATTGGTATAGGAGGATCATTATTATATATGGATATAGAAGCATTAAGAGAAACATATGAAGTAAATATCTTCTCTTCTTTTCAATTATTAAAAAAAGTCTATCAAAATATGGAAAAATCAAATATTTCAGGAAAAATATTTGTAACTTCATCCTTAGCCGGATACTTACCATTTCCTTTTTTAGGTTGTTATACATCAAGTAAAGCAGCAATTTCCATACTATGCAAAACCATAAATAAAGAACTACAATATTTAAAAAGTAATATCAAAATTTCCGCAATAGAATTAAGTGCCTATCATACAGGATTTAACCAAGTAATGATTGACAATAAAAGTAAATACATAGAAAAAGGAAATAAAATAGAAAAAAATATAGAAAGTATCAATCGTCTTCAAAGAAATTTATTTTGCCTAATTGAAAAAGAAAATATAGATAAATTAACTGATCAATTAGTAAAACAAATAGAATCCAAAAATCCCAAATTAATCATCAGAACACCATGGTATTTAAAAATATTAATAAAATTATATTTTTTAATCTACTATTAGAATTGGCATCTAAAAAACATATGTATGATTGACAAAACCTTGGGGGGGGGGTGTAAACTGAAACTAGAATAAGAATAAATAGAAAAAATTTATTGGA
>CANQFO010000016.1 GCA_947599755.1 uncultured Bacilli bacterium | reverse complement strand
GCTGGTCTACTGGTAGAGATTTAGCTGCTCAAATTCATACAGGAGATCCGAAAGCAAAAGGGGGCTTCTTAAATAATATTAATGATCGATTAATGCGAGATGCAGGAATTAATTCTGCTTGGAGAAGATATGGAGTAACTGCTGCTGGTGTAAAAGAGTCTAAAAATCGGTATTTGACATTGGAAAGTAACGCTGCAGAAGCACAAGATTATTATAATCGATTAATGCAGGGTCATTTGACGGCAGAAGAAATGAATAATTTAGCTGCAAATGGAGGAATTACTACAGATGCAAATGGAAATCGAATTGTTACTGATCAAGCTAGACAACAAGCATATGAAAGAATGGCCAATTTACAAAGTGAAGCAAGCAAGGCTAAATCTGATTATGAAAAAGTTAGTAAATTTGCTGATTCTCATCGTGTTAATCCAAGTTTTGAAGAAGAACATAGAAGAAGTCTAATAGAAAGACGTCCGGGGGCTTCTAATAGAATAAATAGACCAGATATGTGGAATGATAGAGGAAGAGCATATACAGCTCATCAAAGAGGTTTGGATAGAATTTTGGGAGCTCATAATGATTGGGATGATCTAAATACTCCAAGAACAGATAATCGTTGGAGTCCATATAATCCAAGAACTAATGTTGATACAAATGCGATTCATGATGAACCAGCTACAAATATTAACACACCAGGAAGAGGAAACGGACCAGGAGGAATGGGCGGAGGACCAGTATAAAATCAAAGGGAGAGTGATACTACGTGAATTATTTAATTCCAGCAAATACAAAGAAAGGTCAGTTAATTTTAGGAATTTTCAGACCTTTCGATTTAATATTATTTGGAAGTGGAGTATTAATAACGATAATTTTTTTAGCAATTATGCCTCTATCTTCTACGTGGGTTACGATTATTGTTTTAAGTCCAGCTATAATTTGTGGATTTTTGGTAATGCCCATTCCGTATTACCATAATATCTTAAATATTATTATTGAATTATATGAATTTTTAACAAATCGGCAAACATATCGATGGAGAGGTTGGTGTTATAAAAATGGCAAAAAAACAAAAAACTAGTGGGTTTACAGAAGATTGGTTACCAATAAAAGGAATACAAAATAACATGATCATTACAACAGATAATCAAAAAATAACTGGAGTAAAAATCGCTCCAAGAAATATTTTTATTCTAGATCCAGAATCACAAAATAACGTTTTGATAGGATTAAAAAATTTTTATAATATGATAGACTTTGAATTTTGGTTAATTGTTGCAGATAGACCAGTAGATATATCCATTTACATGTCACAATTACAATTATTATTTAATGAAGTGCAATCTCCAAAAATTAGGAAATTAATTACGCAAGATATGAACAAAGGACAAACTTTTATTAATAATAATATTGTAGATACAGAATATTATTTTATGTTCAAGTCAAAAGATACAGATTTATTACAAAAACGCATAAGAACGATGATTAATGGATTAGCAACTTGTGGACTAAATGCATCGCAAGTAAGTAATGATGATTTAAGAGTTGTATTAGATAACTTCCTAAATGGAGGAACAACAACTGAATTTGGAACGGTGATGCCTGTATGAGTATAAAAAGTGAATTAGCCCCAAAAGGATTGCATTTTTCTCCTAGTGATTTTGTCATTAGTGATAAATATGCAACAATATTAACAGTTGTTTCATATCCTAAATACATTATGCCAGGATATCTATCTTCCCTTACAAATATGCCAGGAATAAAAGTAGTAGTAAAACATATTCCTGTACCATTTCAAGAAATGTCAAAAATGTTAAATAAACAAGTTGCAGATTTAACAGAAAGGTATAAAACAGAAAGAGATCAAACAGTAAGAGAGCGAATCAGACAAGATGCAGAAAGTTTAGAGTACTTTACTTCTATGTTAGCAGGTAGTCAAGCAAGAATCTTTGATTTTCAAATGCACATTATGATTTCTGCAGACACAAAAGAACAATTAGAGTTAAAAAAAATAAATGTCAAAAATTACTTGGATGCTATGGAATTAAAAGCAATATCTTTAAGATTTGAACAAGAAAAAGCCTTAAAATCAATTTTACCAATTTTTCCAAGTCAAGATATAGAACAAAGAATAGGAACACCTATACCATCTGTTACCATAGCAGCAATGTATCCATTCATTTTTGATAGCATTAAAGATCCAGGATTATCTACCTTATTAGGAGTAGATTTTTCCGGAGGAGTAATCTTATTCAATCAGTTTTTATATAAAATTAGAAAAGAAAATAATAGAAATAACGCAAATATGATTATTCTTGGAACATCTGGATCAGGAAAATCAACCGCAGCAAAATTAATGCTTAGAACTCATATTAGAAATGGATGTCAAATTGTAATTATCGATCCAGAAGATGAGTTTAGAGAAATTACTGATGCCTTTGGTGGAGATACAGTAGATATAGGAAAAGGAGGGGAATTTGGATTAATTAACCCTCTAGAAGTAGTAATTGATGCAGATGAAGAAGAAATTAAACAAGGATTAGGTTTCTCCGTAATTACAAGAACATTAGAATTTTTAAAAGCTTTTATGAAATATTATGATCCTTCAATTGAAGAAGATGTCCTAACCATGTTTAGTGAAGTAGTACAAGATACATATAAAAGATTTGGAATTGATTTTAATACAGACTTTTCCCACTATACTTCAGCAGATTATCCTACATTTACAGATGTATATGCAACAATTAAAGGAAGATTAATGTCAATGACAGAAGCAACTCATGAAAAAGATATCATGGAACGTTTGGAATTAAAAATTCGTCCAATTACAAAAGAATTACAGTTTTACTTTGATGGACACACAACCATCAGAAAAGACAGTGATTTCATGGTATTTAATATAAAAGAATTAATGAATAGTGATTCCAATATTCGAAATGCCTTATTCTTTAATGTATTAAAATATGCATGGGGATTATGCCTAGACTATAATGTAGATACAGTATTAATGGTAGATGAAGCACATGTATTATTAGGAGACAATAATGTTTTAGGAGCATCATTTTTAGCCCAAGTACAAAGACGAGCAAGAAAATATAATACAGGAACAATTATTATTACACAACAACCAAGTGATTTTTCAGATCCAGCTGTAATCACTCATGGAAAAGCCATTTTTGATAACTCAGCATATTACTTAGTAATGGGACTAAGAAAACAAGCTGTAGAAGATTTAGCAAAATTAATAGATTTAAACGATAGTGAAAAAGAAAGTATTAAAAGATATTCTCAAGGAGAAGCACTCTTTGTATGTGGAAATAGAAGAATGAGAATTAATATAGCTGTAACCAAGGAAGAATTAGATTCCTTTGGTAGTGGCGGAGGACTATAAAAAAAAGAAGTAGGTGATGTAGATGGCAGAAGAAGAACAAAAACCAAAACAAAACGATGCAAAAAAAGAACAAGAAAAACCAACTTCAAAAGAAAAATCTGACAATAAAAAGCAAAAAGAACCATCTTACACTTACGTAAATAGCAAAAAAGATCAAAAAGACTCTCAAACAGATGCCTCCAGAAAAGCAGTAAAAACAGCAGCCAAAGGGGCTGCTACTTATTTAGGGGGACCTGTAGGTGCAAAAGCAGTAGATCTTGCCGCCAAAACAAAAGCTGGTCAACAACTCATCAATAAAGGTGGAGACTTACTAAACAAAATGCCAGGAATGGGAAAAGCAGCTAAGAAATTAGATGATAATGGAGAAATAGATAACATTGAAAAAATGATCAACTCAGTATCTAACATTCCTAATCAAAAACAAAATGAACCCAATGAAACAGAAAACTCAAACAACAAAGGTAACATGAAAAACTCATCTAAATACCATAACAATGAATCAAATCAAGATGATCAAGAACAAGAGATGAAATTTTCAGGATATGGATTAGGAAGTCTACCAGTAAAAATAGCAATAGCATTAATTGCTCCTCTTTTAGGATTAATTTTATTATTTACTTTAATCATAAGTATTATCACCCTTGATTTTGATGAATATGGAGTAGCATTAGGAGCAGCATCAGAAGCCGGAGAAGAAACCAATGACACAGCATATGAACCAACAAGTAAAGATGAAAAAGAATTTTTTGAAATTCTATCATCAATTAAACAAGAATTTCAAATGCAAGGAAAATCAATAGATACTTTAAAAATAGTAGCAGTATACTATGTTCTCTCAACAAATAATAAGAATGTAACATATAAAACAATGACCGAAGGAAAAATTAAAGAAATTGTCAATGCCATGTTTGATGGAAATACCTATAGTGAAGAAGCTTTTAAACAAAATTTAAAAAATAATATTCTTTCAGAATACATAAAAAATTTAACAGAAGAAAAAAAAGATCAATTAGTAAATGAAGTATTTAACTACATAAATAATTTTCATGACTATATCGGAAAAACCAATTCCACAACTTGTGCAGCAACAGGAACCTGTATTTATGAAATTGAAGGATTTGCAATTGGAAACTCCAATATAACAAAACAAATGACAATTACTAATTTACAAGTAAGATTAATGGAATGTGGAGGAAGTTATGGAAATGGAAGCGATACCAAACCAATTGATCAAGATTTAGTTCCATTTGAAGATTATGTAGCAGGAGTAGCTTATGCAGAAATTGGACCAAATGCTGCAGATGAAGCTATAAAAGCACAATTAATTGCAGCAAGAAGTTATGCCTTAGCAAGACCAATTAGCATGGGAAATGCCAATGGAAAAAAATTAGAAGAAGAAAATGGTCAATGGATATTACAAATTGCATCATGTGTTTCAGATCAAGTATTTTGTAATATTAATGAAGGCTGTTCTTACATGGGTGGAGGAGACGGACAAGGTGGATTTGTAAGAAGTGGACATATATCAGGAGCACAAAGATATCGTGATCCTCTCCCAGAAAATCATAAGCTAAGAACTTTAGCAGCAGAAGTCCAAGGAGAAGTGGTAGTAAATAATCAAGGGTATGTAATCAATACTGGCTTTTTAAGTACCGATCAAAATAGATGGCAACAATTAGCAAATCAAGGATTAAATTATAAACAAATTCTATTACAAACATATAATAGCAGTTCAAGAAATTATGGAGCAAGTGACATCAAAAAAATGAACTGCAGTAATGGTAATTCTAGCAATTGTGCAACAAGTTCCAATACACCATATAGCAATTGGAAACAATATGAAGGTTCATGGGTAAATGTAAAATTAGGAAATAGTGGAAAAACCATTAAAGAAATTGGTTGCTTAACGACATCAATTGCCATGTTGATTAAAAAAAGTGGTGTAAATACGAATATAAAAGGAACATTTGATCCAGGAACATTTGTAGAATACTTAAATCAAAACAACGGTTTTGCAACAGGTGGAAATCTATTATGGGATAGTGTTACAACTGCTGCACCAGGGTTTGTATACAAAGAACAAATATCCCTAGATGGGTTAAGTCAGCAAGAAAAATTAACTAGAATTAAAAATTTATTAGATCAAGGTAGTTATGTAGTAGCTGAAGTCAAAGGAAAAACAGGACAGCATTGGGTAGCAATTGATAGCGTATCAGGAAACAAAATAAACATGATGGACCCTGGTAGCACAAATACAGATTTATGGAATGAATACAATTGGAAAAATACTTCCAAAATAGCTTATTTTGTAAAGAATGGAGCATAGAATGAAAAAGAAAAAACGCTATATTATCTTATTAATTATTTTAATAATATACGGAATAGGAATGTATTATTGGCTGGGAAAAGATAACTTACAAAAAGAAAAAACAGAAATTACTCTTTTAGTAGGAGAAAATACAATTTGGAAATATTCCGCCAAAAAATGGAGAAACACAGAAAATCCAACATCAGTAAAAAAAATAAATTGGCAAAAATTTTCTATCTATGTAGATAATGAAAAATTAGGAAATTATTATGTATGGCATGATGATAAATGGTATTTATTTACAGAGAAAAAAGAGGCAATTTCCTATGAAGGAACACTATTAGGAATTCAATCAAATCGAAAAATTAAAGTAAAACCATTTACTGAAGAAGAAATTCTAGATTATACTTATGTAAACCAAGTTTTAAAAGAAAATGGTATCACCAATTCAGGACAATTTACCATCAATACACAAACTAAAGTAGACATAGACAATGACGGAACAGAAGAAGAATTTTACATAATTAGTAATGTATTTGCACTAGATTTTACTCCTGATACTATTTTTTCTATCGTTTTCATGGTAAAAGAAGGAAAAATTTATACTTTATATAATGATATTGATAAAAATAGAGGAGAAAATGGTTGCAAACCATATATAAAATCATTCCTAGATGTAGACCAAGATAATCAAGAAGAAATAATTTTAAGCTGTGGAAGATATAGTATTCAAGAAACAGTAGATATGTTATATAAACTAGAAAATAATCAATTTAAAATATTAATTTCTAATCAATAAATAATGACACCAAGAAAAAGTTAAGGTATAATAAAAAAGAAGGGAAGTAGGAGTATGAAATTTAAATTCCGAGCAGATCCAGAAGATTTATTAATATTTATATGCTTTGCTATTTTTTTACTATATGTTGTAGCAATAGGAGTAGTAAATTTAGGTACTTTTGCACAAGAAGGAGAGTTATCCGGATTCAATCCATTCCCAGCTTTTTCTCCAAAATATATCACTGCAACGATCACTTTTTATCTTTTGACATTGATTGGTTTATTTATTAGTGTAAGTTCTTCTTTTTTTGAAAGAGATAAAGGATTTGGCTTTACTACAGATAAAAAAGATAAAGGTTATTCTCGTTGGGCAAAAGAAAAAGAAATTAAAGAAGAATTAGAACGAGTAGAAATTGAAGAGAAAAATACGAAATCAGCAGGAATTCCGCTACTATTGAATGAAAAGGAAATGTGGGTAGATAATAGTGAGTATCATTCCTTAGTTATTGGGGCAACTGGATCAGGTAAAACACAAACGGTTATATTACCAATGGTGCAAAGTTTAGCAAAAGCTAAAGAATCTATGATCATTACCGATCCAAAAGGAGAGATCTACGAGGAGACAAGTAATATGCTTCGCAAAAGGGGATATCAAATTCTTCTTCTAAATTTCCGTGATCCTCAAAATGGTAATTCATGGAATCCTATGACTTTACCATATCAAATGTATAAACAGGGAAATCAAGATAAAGCAATTGAATTGTTGGATGACTTAGCATTAAATATTTTGTATGATGAATCTAATAAAAATGCTGATCCATTCTGGGAAAAAACTTCTGCTGATTATTTTTCTGGAGTAGCCTTGGGACTTTTTGAAGATGCCAAAGAAGAAGAAATTAATATCAATAGTATTTCTTTAGCAACTACAGTAGGAGAAGAGAAATTTGGAGGTTCTACATATATTAAGGAATATTTTTCAGCAAAAGATCAAGCAAGTGCAGCTGCGATTAATGCATCCAGTACAATTATGGCACCTTCAGAAACAAAAAGCTCTATTTTATCTGTCTTCAAGCAAAAAGTAAAACTATTTGCATCCCGTGAAAATTTAAGTGAAATGTTATCTTATAGTGATATCGATTTAGAAAGTATTGGGGAAAAACCAACTGCTGTATTTATTGTTATTCAAGATGAAAAGAAAACTTACCATTCTTTAGTCACTATTTTATTAAAACAAATTTATGAAACATTAATTTCTGTTGCTCAAAGGCATGGTGGAAAATTACCAATAAGAACCAATTTTTTACTAGATGAATTTGCTAATATGCCACCTTTAAAAGATGTAACCACTATGATTACTGCTGCTCGTTCTAGAGCAATCCGATTTACGATGATTATTCAAAACTTTGCTCAACTTGATTCTGTTTATGGAAAAGAAGAAGCAGAAACAATTCGTGGTAATTGTGGAAATATTATTTATTTAATTACAACAGAATTAAAAGCTCTAGAAGAAATTTCTAAAATGTGTGGAGAAGTAAAATCGAAAAAAGATGATAAAACTGCTTCTACTCCTTTGGTTACTATTTCTGATTTGCAAAGAATGAAGCAATTTGAAGTAATTATTTTGCGTCTTAGAAAACAACCATTTAAAACAAAATTTACTCCTTATTTTAAGTTACCATGGGAAAAAGAATATGATAAGGCAACTTATCCAACAAGAGAAAAAAGACCTGTTCACATGTTTGATATTAAAGAGTTTGTAAAAGCCCAGAAAAAGAAAAAACTATTAGAAATGATGAATGCAACAGACAATAATAGTTCAAATGATGAACCAGATAAAATGATGCCAATGGATTTTATCCGATCATCAAAAATGCCAAATAATAGAATACCAAATACCATTCCTGATTTCTTAACAAGAAACAACCCAACTTCAAAAACAAATCCAAAAGAACCTCCAACAGAGTTAGAAACCATGCCATTTTCTCCATTTAACAATTCAATAGAGGCACATGATATACCAAAACAAGAAGAAAATTTAGGGTTTGATGTAGATGAATTAGTAAAGAAAATTGATGCAAAAATTGCTGAATTAGAGGAAGAAGAACGAAAAGAAAAAGCAGAAAAAGAACGAAAAGAAAAAGAAGAAAAAACAGAAAAACAACAACCAACACAACAAGAAATCAAAAACACAGAAATAAAAACACCAGATATAGAAATATCAGATGAGGATGACGACGATGATTTCTTTGATGACTTTTTTGATAATTAAAAAAAAGGAGGAAAGATTATGGATCCAAATTTTAATATTGTAGGAAATATGAATAAAACAAAAATTTCCAATGAGAATAAAAATGAAGAAGAGCAAGAAAAAAATGATCAAAATCAAAAAAAATCACCAAATAAAAATAAAAGTGCAAAACAAAAAATGACTAGATTTATGCTAATAATCATAGGAGGAATAGGAATTATTTTTGCCTTATTAGCAATCTTTTCTCTTTTTACCAAAAAGGAATATAGTTACACAGATTTAGAAAAAATTTTAAAAGAAGCCGCAATATCTTATTTTCATGATCATAAAGATAGACTTCCTCAAACTAATCATCAAATTGTAGAAATAGAATCAACCACTTTAGTCGCAGCAGAAAAAATGAAAGATCTCCAAGAATATACAAAAGAAGAACTAAATTGCTCAGGAAAAGTATTAGTAGAAAAAACAGAAAACAATTATTTATATACTCCATATTTAGATTGTGGAACTCAATATATAACGAAAGAATTATATAAAAAAGTAATAGAAGATAATCAACCAGTAACAAGTGGATATGGACTTTATCAAAACAATGGAACATACATATATCGTGGAGAAAATTTAAAAAATTACATTCAATTAGATAAAGCAACATGGAGAATTGTAAAAATAACAAGTGAAAATAATTTAGTCTTAATCAAAGAAGAAGAAATCGGGAATTCCAGAGCTTGGGATGATCGATATAATACAGAAATCAATTATACTGCAGGAGTAAATAATTATAATACAAGTAGAATAAAAGAATATTTAGAAAAAAGTTATCAAGGAAAACAAGAAAACGAAGAAGTTTATTTAAGTAAAGAAGACAAAACAAAATTATCTTCCTTTGATTTATGTATTGGAAAAAGAGAAGAACAAGAAATAGGAAATGACAATAGTATAGAATGTAGTGGAGAAAAATTAAATAATCAAAAAATAGGACTATTAACCTTATCAGAATATATGAATGCAAGTATTGATTCAAACTGTAAAACAGCAGAAAGTAAATCATGCCAAAACTATAATTATTTAGCTACAGATTATGATTGGTGGCTATTAACCGCATCTAAAAATAAATCTTACGAAGTATATACGATTGAACAAGATGGAAATATAACTTTATCTACAGCTAGTACTTATGCAAACGTCCGTCCAGTAATTTATTTAAATAATAAAGTATTATATAAAAGTGGAAAAGGAACCAAAGAAAATCCATATAAAATAAAATAGGAATCTATAATTACTATAGATTCATTTTTTTCATATGAATATAATGAGGTGAAAAAATGAATGCCATTAGTATGCAAAGATTTCTAGAAAAATTAGGAAAAGAATCATTATATATTATCGATATTAGAGACCCCTTTCAATACCAAAAAGGATATATTAAAACAGCAATAAATATTCCTGCAAATAACTTATTAAAATCTCCAAAAAATTATTTAGAACAGAACAAAACCTATTATATTTATTGTCAAAGTGGGTATAAAAGTAAATTAGTATCAGATAAATTAAATGACTTAGGATATCATACAATAACCATAATAGGTGGATATCAACAATATTTAAAAAATAAATAAAAAATAAATATTGAACAAAAAAGAGCGAAAAAGAAATTTATCACTCTTTTTCGTTAATTTACTCATAAACTTTAATAGATAAAAACAATATAAAAGTCCTTTTTAAGGACTTAATCTACAAATCAGTAGCATTATCAAACATGAATTTCGTATATTTTGAAGCAGTAGCAGGATCCCAATGCATACCATCAGTAGTAGAATAATCTTTCCAACCAGATTTAAAGGAATAATTATCTCCTTCATTATTAACTTGCATAATTTGCGTAAATAACGATAAATATTTTAAATTAGCGGTATATCGATTGCCATCATTAATTAAATGATTGACTCGTACATTAAAACGATAATATTTCCGATTAGAACGATAACCAACTTTACAAGCATTAGCATTTTGGTTTACTACAATATTTGTATTATTTCCACGTTGCCCAACAACAAGAGGTTGCATCGAAACCACATATCCTTTTACATTAAATCCATTATTTTTCCATCCCTGAATTGCATTATTATAAGATAGAACATAATTATCAATTGTTGGATTATTACCAATATTATTACAAGCAAAATCCTTAACACTATTTCCACTTAAAGGAAAGAAAACAAAATATTCAAGATAATTTTTTAAATGAGAATAAGTATTAAGAAAATTTACTGTTTCCTGCCAACCAGCTCCTCCTTGAATCTGATATCCAATACCAGAACCACTTTTACAATAGTATAGTAAACTACTATCAGCAGTTTTATAACAATATTTACTAGAAAGATAACTAGAAACATTATTTCTCATTCTTACAACTTGAGATGCACCAATAACAATAATATATCTTTTTTTCACTACCATAGTAAAATTAGCCGTTTTATGTCCATCATTAGTAGTAACAGTAATTACAGCAGTACCAGGATATCTTGCTGTTACTACACCATTAGGAGAAACAGTCGCAACATTAGGATCACTACTAGTCCATGTCACTGTCTTATTTGTTGCATTAGAAGGAGAAACAGTCGCAGTAAGAGAAACAGATAAAGCAGATTGATTTAAATATACAATTGCACTTGAAGTATTCAAACTAACCCCTTGCACTGCAACAGTAGATGGTTGTTGAGAAGGAGTAGTAGAAGTAGAAGGTTTACTAGAAGGCTTAGAAGAACTAGAACCACCAGAAGAAGGTTTACTAGAAGGTTCAGAAGAACTAGAACCCCCAGAAGAAGGTTTACTAGAAGGTTCAGAAGAACTAGAACTATCAGAAGAAGGTTTACTAGAAGGTTCAGAAGAACTAGAATTATCAGTAGAAGGATTAGAAGAATCAGATGAGTTAGAACCATTACTAGAAGATTCATTGGAAGATTCAGATAAGTCAGAAGCCTTACCACCAACATAAACAGTAACAACTTGTGTAGTTCCATCTTCACTAGTTGCAACAATATTAGCTTTTCCCATACCAACGGCTACTAATTCATTATTTTGATTAATAGTAACAACATTATTATCTCCTACATCAAAATGAAGATTATTTTCTTGCTGTTGTTCAGTAACTTGTAATTTAATGGTATCACCAACAGAAGCCATAGAAATTCTTTCTTTAAGAGCAAGAATTTCTGCTTCATCTGTCGCAATAAAAGAGTGATAGAAATAATACCCAGCTCCACATACTGCAACACCAGCAAAAAGATAAAATAAAAATAAGAAAAAATGAACAATTCTACGCTTTAACATACAAACACTCCTATCTTATTTTATTGTACCCTATAAAAAGATGAAATTCAAATAAAATTAGAAATTATAAATGGAAAAGACATTACTTTACACAAAAGGAATAAATGATTAAGAACGGGAAAAAATAAAATAAGGAATATCTTGTGAAGAAGATATTTTTATACTATAATAAGCTAGAAGGTGATAAATTGAATATCATAAATAATTTAGCAACAAAAGCAACAACCTTAATTGCAGATGGCGGAATTATTTTTGGATTTTTATTAGTATTAGCAGAATCTTTTATTCCTGCACTTCCCTTAGGTGTTTTTATTGCTTTAAATATAAATGCCTTTGGATTTTTATTAGGAATCATTCTATCTTGGATCGCAACATCTCTAGGTTGCTTTTTAGCATATTTATTTTTTTACTACCTTTCCAACAACGTAGTTTTTAAAATAGTAAAGAATAAAACAAAAGCAAAAATAGAAAAAGCAATCAAAAAATTTGAAAAGATTTCTCTTTCAAATTTAGTAGTATTAATGATTTTACCATTTATTCCTGCATTTTTAATTAATATTTTAGCAGGAGTATCAGGAATAAATCAAAAAAAGTTCTTAATTGCATTACTAATTGGAAAAATATTCATGGTCACATTTTGGGGATATGTAGGAAAGAGTTTAATTGAAAAAATAACAGATATAAACTCAATTATTTTAATTACTTCAATGATAATTGTTGCCTATATCTTATCCAAAATAATTGGAAAAAAAATGAACATTGAATAAGAAAGTGGTGAAAAAATGGATTATATTATTATTGGTTTATTAGTTTTAAATTTGATATTAATTGTAATTTCTCTTTTTAAAAATATTAATGAGAGTAATATTACTGAGCGGTTAGGAAAATTAGAACTAAGTATGACAAAAGAAATGGGAGAATTTAAAAACGATTTAAGTCGTAACATGAATGAAGATTTTACAAAATTAAATGAACAATTAGAAAAACGTCTTCTAGCAATTAATGAAAAAGTTAATGAAAGATTAGATCAGAATTTTGATAAGACCAATAAAACTTTTATGAATGTAATTGAACGGTTATCCAAAATCGATGAAGCACAAAAGAAAATTGAAACTCTTTCAACCGATATTGTTAGTCTTCAAAGTATATTGACGGATAAAAAAACAAGAGGAATTTTTGGAGAAGTTAATTTAAATCATATTTTGACTAATGTTTTTGGAGAAAAAAATGATCGAATTTATCGAATGCAATATACTTTAAGTACAGGAGTAATTGCAGATTCTGTTGTTTTTGCTCCAGAACCCTTAGGAACAATTGCAATAGATTCTAAATTTCCATTAGAAAATTATCAAATGATGGTTGATAAAAAGAATACTCCAGCTCAAAGAGAAATGTATGAGAAAATGTTTAAACAGGATATGAAAAAGCATATTGATGCAATTAGTAACAAATATATTATTCCAGGAGAAACTTCAGATCAAGCAATTTTATTCTTACCAGCAGAAGCAATCTTTGCTGAATTAAATGCTTATCACCCAGATATTATTAATTATGCCTATAAAAAAAGAGTATGGATATCTTCTCCTACTACTTTAATTTCTACGTTAACGGTAATTGAAATGATCATTAAAAATATGGAAAGAGATAAATATACTTCTATTATCCATGAAGAATTAAATAAATTAGGATTAGAATTTGCAAGATACAAAGAAAGATGGGATAAACTTGCAAGAAGTATTCAAACAGTAAATAAAGATGTAGAAAATGTCTCTATCACCACAGAAAAAATTACAAAAAAATTTGAAACGATTAATCAAGTAGAAGTAAATCAACTAGAAAACAAAGAAGATGAAAAAGAATGAAAAATTCTTTTTTTTTTAATATTTAGAAATTTACTTTCTTCTAAGTATACAAAAAAAGATTTACACATAAAATTGATTATGATAACAAAAATATTAATCATGATAATTGCTTATCTTTTCATGGTAATTGGACTTAGTTATATCATCATATACATAAATTTATTTACCTTTGGTTATACTATAAAAGAATATCTATCATTAATTTTAAGTAGAGCCGAATGTAATTTATTTTTATTAGGATTTTTAATAGAACTAATCTGTCTATATCATCGAAAGGAGAGAAAAAAATGACCTATATATATGATATACTATTAAATTTTAATGATGATGAAAGAATAATTGAATTTTATGAATGGAAAGAAAACGATGCATTAGAACACATTAAAAGAATTTTATTATTTAAAATTTCCTCTAAACAAATGGATGATTTAAACAATTATCAAATTAAAATGAATCAAGAATTTTTATCAAAAATAAAAGGAGCAACCATATCATATAAAAATAAAAAAGATATTAAATATGGTGCTTTATTTTCTGATTTAAATAAAGTTATTGCTTTAGAGTTTAATAAAGATGGAGAAGTGATTAGTAGAAGTGGATTATTATTAGATGAAGAAGAAGACATTATCGAAGAATGTAATGGATTATATGAAGAAAAAATAGAATATGAAAAAAGCAAAAAATATAAAAAAGAAAATTTTTTAACAAGAGAAGAATTACTAAAAAAAAGATATTTATTAAAAGAATTAAGTACATTATATCAAGAAAAAAATGAAGATAAAATTAATTATTTATATGAAGAATTATTTCCAAAAGATAATTTATCTTTAAAAGAAAAGATTGAACGAATGAGGAATGAAATTGAGAAAAACTTTTCTGAAAAACATAATGAATTATACGAAATTGTAAGACTTACTTATACAAAAAAATAAAACAGACCAATGTTAATAGTCTATTTTCATGGCTTGTTTTATTTTTTTCATTTGCTGAGTTGCTTTCTTTTTTGCTTTTTTACTTCCTTGTTCTAAAATATCTAAAACGACTTCTTCGTGTTCTTCATAGTAACGACGACGTTGTTGAATTGGTTGTAAAAACTGATACATTGCTTCAATTAATTCTTTTTTACATTGTACACAACCACGTTTGCCTTTTTTACATTCTGTACAAACTTTAGAAACCGTATCTTTAGAATTAACTAATTGATGATAATAAAATACCATACAAATAGAGGGATCAGCAGGATCATCTTTTTTGATTTTTTTTGGATCAGTAACAGCATTCATTACTTTTTTTTGAATGGTATCTAAATCATCAACTAGATAAATAGCATTTCCAAGACTTTTTCCCATTTTCTCATTTCCATCTAATCCTTTTACTCGAGTAGTAGAACTAAGAACTTGCTGAGGTTCTTTTAAAATTTTTCCATAAATAGAATTAAATTTTCGAACAATTTCACGACATTGTTCCAAAAGAGGCAATTGATCATCTCCAACGGGTACTAACTCTCCATCAAAAACAGTAATATCTGCTGCTTGACTAACAGGATATCCCAAAAAACCATATGTAATACTTTCTCCATTTGCTCCAAACAACTCTTTTTTTTGACCAATTTCACTTTTTACTGTAGGGTTTCTCTCTAACCTTGAAACGGTCACTAAATTAGAATAAAAAATAGTTAATTCAGCAATTTCTGGAATCTTAGATTGAATAAAAAAATTTACTTTTGCAGGATCTAATCCAATGGCTAATAAATCCTTAGTAATTTCGAAAACATTTAACCGAACTTTTTCAGGATGTTGAAAATTATCCGTTAATGCTTGTACATCTGCAATTTCTAAATAAAACTCATATTGATCTTGCATCTTTAAATAATTTTGACAAGCTCCAAAATAATGTCCTAAATGTAGATTTCCTGTAGGCCTAAGTCCAGTTAAGATGGTTTTTTTCATAAACTCACTTCCTAAAAGATATTGTACTAAATTTCTGATGAAAAGTCTATCTCATATTTTTCGAGAAAAGATTGAAAGCTATGGGATTCTTTGCTATAATTCAGATAGAAAAGGAGAAAATAATATGGGAAAAATTGTCTTATTGATGGGACCATCTTCCTCAGGAAAAGATTCTATTTATCAAAGAATATTAACGGAAAATCATTTTGCCTTACAAAAAATGATTATGTATACTACTCGTCCAAAGAGAATTCATGAAAAACAGGGAAGAGAGTATTATTTTTGTACTGAAGAAGAAATGATTCAATTAGCCCAAGAAAAAAAGATAATTGAAGCAAGAAAATATGATACAGTATATGGACCATGGTATTATTTTACTACTATGGAGAATATCCATTTAGAAACACAAAATTATTTAGGAATGAATACTTTAGTAGGATTAGATAATTATTTAAAATATTATGATCCAAAGAACATTATTTCTATTTTAATTCAAACAGAAGATAGAATTAGATTAACTAGAGCTCTTGAAAGAGAAAATGGTCAAGAGAATCCAAAATATGATGAAATGTGCCGTAGATTTTTAGCTGATTCCGTTGATTTTTCAAAAGAAAATATCCAAAAAAGAAAAATTACAGCAATAATTGATAATAATGGTACACTAGAAGAATCTATGGAACAAGTCAATAAAGTACTCAGTCTACATTTATGATGATTCCTAAAGTTTGACGATATCCTTAAATTATGATATAATGAGCAAGAAATTAAAAAGAAGGGGTAAAGATGAAGTTAGAAGAAACGATGTTAAAGCAAGCTACTAATGAAGAATTGAAGAGATTACTAATATTTTTAGAAGAGGCTAACAATAAAAAAGAGGTAATTCAAAAATTAAAAGAAGTAGTAGAAGCATTTCAAGAAATAAAAAGTAAACAAGCAAGTATTAATACAGTAAAGAAAATGATCAAAAAAAGAGAAAAGAAAAAGAAAACTTTAGATGAAAGATTTTCGTTAGAAATGATTTCTACATTTAACTTAGAAGATAAAAAGATATTAGTAAAAAATAATCTTCATACTGTAGCAGATTTAAGAAAAAAAGATATATCTAAGTTAAAAGGAATTACCGAAGCAACGAAAGAATCTCTTACTTGGGCAAGTGAATTTTATCATTTAGATAGATAATCAATTGGGTAAGAGAATAAATCTGTGATGATATGCATAAAATAAAAACAAACTATATTATATTTGACAAAAAAAAATTTATGTGATAAAACAAAAAAGAAATCGATGAAGAAGAAAAGTAAATGTATTCTTTCTTTATAGAGAGTTAGGGTATGGTGGAACCTAATAAGAAAATACATGGAAAGAACACTTCTGAGTGCTTAAAGAAATTCAGTAGACTAAGTCGGAAGCATACCGTTACCTATGCTAGGTTTGATGGAACCGAGAGTGATTGCCAAAAGCAATAAATAGGGTGGTACCGCGGAAGCACTAGTTTTCGTC
>CANQFO010000015.1 GCA_947599755.1 uncultured Bacilli bacterium | reverse complement strand
TTTCTTTGGGGTAAGGGGAAGTCTGCCCTTTTTTAACTTTTTTTATAAAATAAATTTTGTTTTTCTTTTCAGACTAACACCTTCCTATTTTTTCAATTGCAGTAAAACTTTATAATCTAATAATTCAAATTCTTTTTCATAATCTGGATTATCTAATTTTTTAAACGATAAAGTTGATAAAGTTTCAATTGCTATTTGTTTTTGATAATGATTAAGCATATTCTTAACTTCCTCATCTTCAGCTATAACTGATAATTTTATTCTATCAACAACATCGTAGTTTGCTTCTTTTCTAGAAACTTGACATTGTCTCAATAACTTTCTATACATAAATTCTTCGTATAGCTTATCATCTATCGTTATATCAAGTGCTACAAGTTTATTCTTTTCTTCTGCTACTTTTATTCCGTCATTATACTTATATTCAACTTTTAAAGTATCATGTACAAGTTCCATATCATCAAGTACCATATTTTCATTATTGCTATATTTAGTATAAAGTTCTCTCATTTCATCATCATTAAGATTAAATAACAAATCTTTAACATGATTAACTTTTTCTTTATAAGTCATACCAGCAACTTTAAAATCCAATGTTAAATACGGAACACATAAAGAATCTTTATTATCCAAATATTCTATATCTTTTACATTAAGTTCATCTTTTAATATTTGGTCATACTCATTTAAAGATATATGCTTAAATCCACATAAATATAATTTACTTAATGGTTGAGTTAATTTTAAATTGTTTTCATTTTTTATTCTCAATGCCATAGTTACTATATTTCTTACTTTATCCGTTTCCTCTAATAATTTTTGATCATAAGAACTTGCTTTGGGAAAATTTGATAAATGAACTGACTCAACTTCATTTGGTTCAACTTTTGTTATCAAATGTATCCATATATAATCTGTCATATAAGGGATTACTGGAGCCATTACTTGAAGCATTGATTTAAGTGCATGATATAATGATTGATATGCAGAATATTTTTCATCATTCATATCGCTTTTCCAGAATTTTTTTCTATTGATTTTTATGTACCAATTAGATACTTCATCAACATATTCATCAAACAATTTACAAACATTATTTGGTTCATGTTTTTCATAAAACTCTGTTGCCTCACACAAAAATTTATTAGTTCTATTATCTAACCACTTGTCACTTACTCCATATACCTCATATTTTTTAGTTAAATCAGGTTTATCTATATCATAATATAAATCAAAAAATGATGCTATATTGTAGAAATTCATTAATTTTCTTTTTGCCTCTTCCATCATCTTAAATCCAAATCTTATATCATTAACACGATTTGTTCCAAGATAATTATACCTGATTGCATCTGCACCATGTATGTTGACAACATCATCAAATGTTAAATCATTTTTATTTGATTTACTAAATTTAGAACCATCCTCTTTAACTACCATTCCATAAGTACCCAATTGCTCATAAGGTATTTTATCTTCTAGTACTGTCGACATAAATAACATGGAATAAAACCATAATCTTATTTGCTCAGTTGCCTCTACTACTAACTCTGCAGGGAAATATTCTTTCCAATATTCTCTATCCTCAAAATATTTTAAGGTTGAATAGGGAACTATTCCTGCATCTAACCAAACATCACCAACTTGTTCTACTCTTGATACTTCGCTCCCACATTCAGAACACTTTATTTTAACTTCATCAATAAATGGTCTATGTAATTCTTGCAAATTATCTACAATATCAGGATTAACAGCTAATTCTTTTAATTCTTCTTTAGAACCAACAACAGTTAAGTGCCCACATTCACATTTATAAAATGGAAGTGGTAATCCATAAAACCTTCTTCTTGATATATTCCAAGAACCCATATTAGTTAACCAATCTAGCATTCTCTTTTCTTGATACTCTGGAGTATATTTTACTTTTTTAGCATTTTCAATTAATTTTTCTCTAACTGGATCAACATCAATTGCCCATTCTTTGACAAGTCGAAACATGATATCTTGCTTACATCTCCAACAATATGGATATGCATGTTTATAATCATGAGTAAAGAATAATTTTCCTCTTTTTTCTAATTCTTCAAATACTATAGTCTCAACTTCTTTGGCCTTCATTCCTGATAAAAAACCAAATCCATCATATATATACCCAGACTCATCTATTGGTATGATTTTATCAAGACCTAATGACTCTCCAAGTTCAAAGTCTTCCACACCACATCCTGGAGCTATATGAACTATACCAGATCCTTCAGAATTATCTACCATATCCCATAAAACAATTCTATGATTAACATCTTTTTGAGCATCTAACTCTTCAAAGCAAGTTTCATATTCTAATCCTTCTAATTTTTTCCCCTTTAATGTTTCTAAGACTTTTGCTTTTTCTTTAAATTTCTTATCAAACACATCTTTACATAATAATAATTTTTCTCCATCAAAATCAGCAACTACATACTCAAAGTCTGGATTAACTGCTAAAGCAACATTAGCGCATAAAGTCCATGGTGTCGTTGTCCAAACAACTGCCTTGTAATCTTTACCAACAACTGGTAATTTAAAAAATACTGCTTTACAAGTTACATCATGATAACTACCTGTCATTTCATGTTCTGATAAAGATGTACCACATCTAATACACCATGGCATAGGTTTATATGTTTCTTTTATCATTCCTTTTTCATGACATTTTTTCAAGAAATACCATATACTAGTAATATTATTATCAGATAAAGTATAATAAGAATTATCCCAATCCATCCATTGACCTAATCTTTTAGATTGTTCAGTTATAATACCTGAATATTTTTTAACACGATCAACACAAGTATTAGTAAAGTTTTCCAGTCCAAAATTCTCAACATCTTTTTTATTTTTAAATCCTAAATCTTTTTCTACTTCTACTTCAACCCATAGTCCTTGCCCATCAAAACCATTACGATAATGTGATGTATAGCCATTCATTGCTTTATATCTTAAAAAACAATCCTTAAGACTTCTACCAAATGCATGATGAATTCCCATTTTATTATTTGCTGTGATAGGACCATCGATGAAACGATATTTCTTCCCATTTTTATTCTTTTCCCTTAGTTTTGTAAAACATTGATGTTCATTCCAATATTTTAAAACTTCTTCTTCATTTTTGACAAAATCATAATTTTTCAAATTTGCCATATTTTTCATCCCTTTCTTATCAAGCAATATCTATAATAAATAAAAAAGCTTCTCCTATTATAAATAGAAAAAGCCCAACTTTCTTATACCACCATTTACAACAATCCAACAATTGCGTCTTCTATAACGGGAAGATCCCGTTGATTCTTACTAAAAGTTCAGAATCACAACAATAGAGTGATATTCATGTTATAACTACTAATACAGGTTTTTCACTATCTCCTGCTCACTATAAATCTTCATCAACAACATTACTGTCTCTATTATAGTCTTTTGCTTGTCAATCAAAATAATATCATATTTACATTCGAATGTCAAATTTCTACTCTACTGATGAGAAAATATGTTATAATTAAATTATAATTAGAAAGAATAAAAGAAAAAATTATTTAAAAAGATCTGACTTTATAAACTCTGTAGATAGTGACAAAATATGGTTAAAATCAATGACGTTGTCTGAAGTAAAGGAATTATTGGAACATTTAGAAAATGAGATTTCTAAATATGAATTCGATATAGATAAAAATTTTACAATGAATTCAAAAAAAATGATAAGCAACTATCTATTAAAGAGAAATAGAAATTAGATTCTGAATCATATAAAGACCCCAATTATAAAGTAAAAACTGGAGAAAGTCAGTGTTATAATTGTGTAAATAAAATAAAGGGTAATACGTTAAAATGTTCAAAATTTGAAAATATATCTAAAGATATTTTATTTGATAAAAAAGAATGTGAGTATAGAATTGATAAAAAATAATTAAAGTTTTTTATTAATAGTATACTTAAAAATGGAGGAATTTTATGAAAAATGTAAGAAAAATTGATTTAATATGCCTTATTACTATGATTGTACAAATATTATTGGCTATTTTATCTTCATTAAATTTAGTATTTGGTATAATTTTTGTATTGTTTATGCCTGTAACATTTATTATGATAGTTCTATCAAATAAAAAAACTAAAGTTAATAAACCAATTATTGCTGAAAATTACAAAGAATGGGAAAAAAAGTTTAATATCCATATATTACCTAAATTAAATATAAATGAAGATATTAAAAAAGTCGATTTAGTTGCTGGAGAAATTTATTTATTTTCTAAAGAAAATCTTTTAAAAGAGCAAATTGGTTATGTTTATGACTATCAAAAAAATATTATTAATGAATGGATTGGAATAAATTTTGTTATAATAGGTTATGATTCAACTTGTGGTGATCCGATAATTATGGATTCAAATTATAAGCAATTACCTATATATACCATGCAACATGATGATTGGTCAACTTTAAAACCTATATCAGATTCATACGATGAATTTTTGAAAATTATGAGTATTTTACAGCAAGAAAAAATTGATATAAATACTTCTTTAAAAAAAAGAATTAATATTTTGAAAAAAATTTCAAAAATTTCAACAAATAATTTAGATAGTTGGAAGACCATTTTATCAATTGACGAGGAAAACTAATAAGTGTAAAACAAATAAAAATACAAATAAAATTTTTCTTTAAAGAATAAGAAAATTATAAAAAACTCTTACAAAAAGTAAAATGGATATACTGGCAAGTTTAAGTGTTTTTTCCAAATTTAGTTTATTTTGGATCAAATGATGGAGATGAAGCATTTGCTTTTGACAAATTCAATAATATGTTTAGTAAAAAGGAATATTCTCCACACCGTTATTGCTTAGTCAATAGCGCAGTATGTTACCATTTCGGAAAAAATATTTTTAAAATCAAGTATCTTAAAATTGCTTGATTTTTAATATGTAAAAAAAACTAACATTTCTGTTAGCTTATTACTCTCGAAATATGGTTCGAGTTCCCTATCAATCTGGTGTCCTTGAGAGGATTTGAACCTCCGACCTAATCTTTAGGAGAGATTTGCTCTATCCAACTGAGCTACAAGGACATATTTTCCCTTTATTTAAAAGGGAATCTGTAACATCAATTTTTTCTAGAAACTTTATATTTACATATTGCTCCCATATTTTCATAAACTTTCTTCATTCCCAAAAAATCTATCTTTCCATGTCGAACCAATGATGCATTATTAGAATCAATTTCAAACAACTTATCTAAATTAATCATAGAATAATCAATATCTGTAATAGAAATCAAACTTCCCTTTTTTAAAAGAATTTCATTATGATATCCATCCAATTCATTATATTGACGATAATTAGATTCTAATATAGTTTGATACTTTTTTAATATAGTATCATCACTAGTAATAATTTTTTCTACCGTATGAAGAGCCAAAACTGTATGATCAGAATAAGTGATTTGATAATCAGTATCCATCACAACATTATCTTTTTCCATTCGATTACTACAAGTTACTACTCCACTCTTAGGATAGCAACCAGTCAAAAGAAAAGCAGCAACAAACAAAAGAAAGAAAAAAACTTTTCGCATAAATTTATACTTCCTGAACAACTGTAATAATCATTGGCTTAGCTTCAGTTTGTTGATAAAAGAATTTTCCTAATACATCGCGAACTTCACTCTTAATATTCGAATAATCCACACGCCTACTACCAAACTCAATATTTTTCTCAATTACTTCTCTAGCAATTTGTTTAGTTTCTTCTAACAAATCTTGACTCTCTTTAACATAAATAAATCCTCTAGTCAAAATTTCTGGACCACCCAAAATCTCTTTACTCTGATGATCCAAAGTACAACTAATAATGACAATTCCATTTTCTCCGAGCATTTCACGATCTTTTAAAACAAGATCTCCAATATCTCCTTGATTTTTTCCATCAATCAAAATTTCATCTACATCAATATGTTCTAAAGAATTCATATTTTTTCCATTGACTAACTCCAAAACATCTCCATTTTGTTTTAAAATAATATTTTCCCTAGGAATACCAAGAGAATAAGCAATCTCCGCATTAGCATATTGATGACGATACTCTCCTTTTACAGGAAAATAGTATTTAGGATTCATCAAATTAATCATAAGCATCAAATCCTCAGAAGAAGCATGATGAAGTAAATGCTTTTTACTAGACAAACTAACTGCATTAGCACCTAGCATGGCAATTTCATCCATAATTACAGCAGTTCTTTTTTCAATTCCAGCATAACTTGGTTCAGTAATAAAAATAGTATCTGTATCTTTAATTTTTATATATTTATCATACCCTTTAATAATTCTCTCTAAATTAGCAAAAGGCTTTTCTTTTTCATCAGAAATTAAAATAACAGAATTTTTTGCATCTAAATCATTTAAACTACCAATTTTATTTTGATCAATAGTCAAATATCCTTCTTGCAAAGCATGATTAATCATCTCTTGTAAAGTTTTTCCCATTATCACAATTTTACGATGCGTTTTAGAAACCTCATTAAAAATTTCTTGAATTCGATAAAAATGAGCTGGAAAAACAGTCGCAATAATTCGATTTTCATTTCGATTAAGAACTTCACGAATAAAACTACTAACTCGATGATTAGGACTAGTATGTCCCTGCCTTTCAGCATACATAGATTCACTAAGCAAACATAAAACTCCCTGCTTTCCTACATAAGCTAATTTCCCGATATCTGTCTTATATGCCCCCATCATAGTAGAATCAAAAACAAAATCTCCCGTATAAACAATTGCTCCATCTTCTGTATATAAAACATAACACAAAGCATCAGGAATAGAATGAGAAACACTAATTGGAAAAAGAGAATTTTTCCCAAAATCAATTTTTACATGCGGACGAATTTCAATTAATTTTGATTTTTCTAATTGTCCCTTAGATAAATCATTTTTTACAACTTTTAAAGTAAGTTTTGTACCATAAATAGGAAGATCAGGCAACTTTTCTAAAATATCAGGAACAGCTCCCATATTTCCTTCATGTCCATGAGTTAAAAAGATACCTTTTACATTTTTACGATTTTTAATTAAATAATCAAAATTAGGAATAATATAATCCACACCTAAATTCAAATCATTATCATATTTTAATCCCGCATCAAAAACAAAAATATCATTGTTTACCTTAACAACATACATATTTTTTCCATTTTCATTAAGTCCACCAAGACCAAAAATTTTAATTTTACTCATGATTATCTCCTTTCTTTAACTAATAATTGTTGGTGACAATTTTTTACATTTTCAACAGTTTCTTGCCCATATTGTTGTATAAGTCGAACAACATCCATTTTATCATTACATTGTACAAATCTTGAATCAACATTTCCTAATAAAGGAAGAATTTGATTAGAATGACTACAAACACAAAGAGCAAACTCCAACATACCCTTATTTTGTTTTTGAAGTTTCAAAGTATCAATAAATATCTGTATTTGCTGAGATAAACTACTAACAAATTCTATATTTTCCATTTGTTCAAAATTTTCTATTAAATATTCAATTTTATCTTTCATCAATAAACTATTTAGATACTGAAAATTTAAAACTTGTTTTTCACATTCAAGAATATTAGAACAATAATCACGAAAAGGCGAAAAAGTTACTCCATTTCGTTGATAAGAAAAAACAGACTGAATAAATTGAACTCTCAACTCTTCTTGTAACTCTAATTCTATATCTAAACTTTCATAAAGTTGCATAGCCATTTCTAAAACTAAGTTCATACAGATACCCCCTACAACCTCACTAATTATAGCATAAGAATGAACTTTTTACAAATATTTATTGAATAGCCATTTTTTCTAAAGCTTCTTTTGCTGCCTCCTGTTCAGCTTCCTTCTTAGAATTTCCAACTCCTTTTCCAAAAATAATTCCATCTATTTTAACTTCCACAGTAAATCTTTTATCATGAGCCGGACCTTGCTCATCAATTAATTCATAATGAAGATTTTTTTGTTCAGTTTGTACGCATTCTTGAAGAGCACTTTTATAATCACTAAAAAAAGTCACTTTCGGATCTTCTATATAAGGAACAATAATATTCAAAATCACTCTTCTAACGGTTGCATAACCTAAATCAACATAAATTGCCCCCATAAGAGCTTCAAATATATCAGCAACAATTGCTTTTTTATATTTACCACCCTCTCTTTCCTCACCATGTCCCACAAGAATATACTGATTCAAATGAAGATTAGTAGCATATTCAAAATTAGCATTTTCGCAAACATAACTTGCCCTTACTTTAGTCATTTCTCCCTCATCTTCTTTAAAATTAGTATAAAGATAATCGGCTACTACTAAATCTAAAACAGCATCTCCTAAAAATTCTAATCGCTCATAATTACTTTTTACCTTATGTTCATTAGAATAAGAAGAATGAGAAAAAGCCGTTTCATATAAACGTATATCATGAGGTTTAATTCCAAGTCGAAAAAATAACTCTTTCATATCAAATCTCTTCCTTTCATCAAGTAAACCAAATATTTCCTAAACTTTTAACATTTACACATACATTATATCCTGAAAAGCAAAAAAAAGAAACCAAAAGTTAAATCTTGCAGCAAGAAAAAATTGACATATCCTCTTTCAATTAAATTATTTTTAGTTTCAAATATTCAATCTTGTCATCTCTAAAAAAAAATAGTAAAATAAAATTGGTGATAGCATGAAAAAATTATTAATTTCTATCATTCAAATATATCAAAAAATAAAAGGACCATGGCATTGGAAATGTAGATATATTCCTACTTGTTCAAATTATGCCATAGAAGCCATCAAAATACATGGTAGTTTTTATGGAACAATTTTAACAATAAAAAGAATCCTACGTTGCAATCCACTAGGAAATAGTGGCTATGACCCAGTACCACCAAAAAGGAGAAAACAATGAAAAAAATAAAATTTCTACCATCCATATTAATTTTACTAGCAATATTAATAATAACATCAGGATGTAGTCAAGACAATATGGATAATATTAATATTGCTGTAACAAATTACCCAAATGAATATATAGTAAAAAAATTATATGCAAAACATGCAAGCATCACTTCTGTCTATCCAGACGGAGTAGACATCAGTAAATATAAAATTAGTAAAAAACAAAAAAAAGATTTTAGTAAAAATGACCTATTTATATATAACGGTCTACTAGAACAAGAAAGAGATTTAGCAGTAGAATTATTAGATCTAAACCCAAATTTAAAAATTATTGATACTGCCTATGTTTTAGAAACACAATACTCACCAGAAGAACTATGGTTAAACCCATCTTCTTTATTAATGATGGCTCAAAATATACGGATAGGACTAGAAGAATATATTACCAGTAATTATTTAAAAAAAGAAATCGATGAATCTTACGAAAACTTAAAAGTAAAACTTTCAGAATTAGATGCAGATTACCGTGTTGCAGTAGAAAATACTAACAATAAAACTATTGTTGTAGCAGATCCATCTTTAAAATATTTAGAAAAATTTGGACTAGAAGTAATTTGTTTAGATGATAATGCAACCGAAAAAACAGAAAGTGAAGTAGAAAAAAGAATAAAAGATCAATCAATTAGCTACATCTATATCTCCAAAAATAACAATATGGGACAAAAAGCAACTAATCTCATAGAAAAATATCCAACAGTAAAAAAGCAACAATTACACAAGCTAGATAACATTTCAGACAATGAAAGAAATAATAATGAAAACTACATTACAATCATGAACGCAAATCTAGAATTAATTAAACAAGAGCTATATCAATAAAAAAAAATAAAATACTTAAAAAAGTATAAACAAAAATATAAAATTGTAAAAGCGTACACAAAAAGTGTACACTTTTATTTTTTGCCAAATTAAAAGAGCAAACAAATTATACCTTATTTCCAAAATTATCGGCGATATAAAGCTACTCTCTTTTTATCGTTCAAACTTACACGATAAGAATCACGAATCTTTTGAATAGCTTGATTTTGTGTAAAATCATCCAAATGATTATTTTGTAAATACAAAATTATCTCTTCTGGAAAAGAAACAAATGCAACACTAATAAACCAAGCAATTGCCATTTGAATATAATACTCTGTTCTATGAATTTTATCAATAATAAGAATTAGTTCTCCCACTTTATCCCGTTCCAAATAATAATTCATTAAAATAACAATTCCAATTCTCACTACAAACTCACGTTCATCCTCCAATAATGAAAGAACCAAAGGAAAAAAATCTTCTTGATTTTTTTTAATAAGTTTCATAGAAGAAATAGCCATATCGCAAATTGCCCAATTATCAACCAAATCAATCCATCGCAAAAAATACTGTTTAAACATCAAATAATCAGTAAAATGAGCAAGTACAAAACCCTGTAACAAAACTTCTTCATAATATTTTGGTTTCATGATAAAAAGCGAATAAATTTCTGAAGATTCCAAATGAATAAATACATCTTTTGCAATCTTTCTTAAAATTGGTGTCCGAACTCCGATCATTTTATATTGAGAATGAATAATCTTTTGATTAAATTGTAAATATTGATCATCCCGTAAAGAAAACATTTTTTTTAAATATAAATCTCTAATATTTTTTCTAGAACTACTCATCTTTATCACCTATATAACTGATTATATCATACCAAAATTAAAATTTATAGCTTTCTATTTCTGAATCGCCTTATCTACCTCTCTAAATAAAGCATTCATTGCCCGATTAAACCCTTTTTCAATTAATCCCGATACCTTCATTCCCAAACTAGAAGCCTTATTTTGATAATTTTTTTCTTCAACCAAATAATTTTTTGCAACAATCTCACGCCCCTCTTTAACATCTTTTTCAAAACGTTCAATAGCATCTTTTGTCAAAGATGATTTCTTACTCTCTTGAAACTCATAATAACCAGTAAGTTGTGTTAGATATAGAGCAATAAACAAAATAATTAAAACTAAAAAAACAAGTCGAAATATATTTTTTCCTTTCATATCGTTCGAATCACCTCCATAAAACATTCACTAAATGCTAGGGTTGAATTTAAAACTTCAGTCGTTGTATTTTGATATCCTCCAATTTCAATCAAAATAGTTTGAGGAGAAAAATCTTGATTATAAACTCCATTTACTCCTTCTCCTCCCTTTTGATAAATACCCTTTGATAACCCAGGATAACGTTCATCTAACTTATCATTAATCTTTTTAGTAAAAGACAAATTTTCTTGATAATTTCCATTTTCTAATCCAATCAAGAAAATCACTTTTGCATACATTTTCCCATTAATTTCAACTACCGTTTTTTCCCTTGGCAAACTATCCCGATGAACATCAATAAAATATTGCAAAGAAGAATGTTCTTTCTTAGCTTGCTCCAACAAAATCCTACTAGCTCGATAACTAGATCCATATTTCCAAGAATTTTCATTTAAAATATCCTTAATTTTATTTTCTTCAACCAAAGTAAAAAATCCATTTTTTTGAAATACATCTTGCAAAATATAATCTGCCATCATCACCGTAGGATTAAGACTATATTCCAAAAAATCACTAGGAGCATATTCTTCAGTTTGATGAGAATTATAAAGATAAATTAAAGGAAGTTCCTCCTCATTTTGACTAGCAACACTCTCAGAAGATATCTCTTGCTTTTCATCCACATCAAAAGAAACAAGTTCAGGATAATTACTAGATAACAACATAGTAGGTTGACGATAAAAAGGGAATAAATGCAACCAAATTTTTTTCAACAAATTCTTTTTCTGATCTTTAGAAAAATAAACATTACTCTCCTGAATCAATAAAGAAACAAATTCCTTATCATCAACCTTAATATTACTCTGAGAAAAAAAGCGAAAACTAAGAATCATCCCAAAAATAAACAAAACAAAAAAGAAAAATATTTTAATCTTCCTTCTCCTACGTTTCTTTGCAACAAATCGCTTTTTCATTCTATCACCAATACTAGTATAAAAAAGAAAAAAAAATTAATTTGTCGGATTAAAGTTTTCATGTAAACTTTTATTAATTCCATTACCAATTAATAAAGCTAACTTTCTCACCATAAAATCAACTTCCTTAGGAGTTACCATTAAATTAGATTCAATGGGAGATAACACTTCATAAATTAAACTTTTAAATTCTTCCTCAGAAAGAGTTCCAACCATACCCAAAATTTGCTCTTTTAAATCTATCGAAAGATTATCAGGATGATTCCGATAATCCTGCATATTAACATGAACTAATTTTAATTTCTGATTATTTAAATTATCTAATTTAAAACTAAACTGTCGCATCATACATTGAAAAGTATCCGTAACAATAGTAGCTGCATCCACTATAGTTGGTACACCAATCGCAATAACAGGAATTCCTAAAGTATCAAAACTAATCTCCTTCCGATCATTTCCTACTCCACTTCCTGGATGAATTCCTGAATTGGTAATCTGAATCGTTTTATTTACTCTTTGAATCGAAGAAGAAGCTAAAGCATCAACAATAATAATTAATTTTGCCTGAGTCGTTTTAACCAAAGCCCGAAGAATTTCTAAAGTCTCAATTCCTGTTACTCCTGTAACTTCAGGCCTAAAACTAGCAACTTTCTGATATCCATCTTCCACATCACCTAATTCAAAAAGATAACGAGTAACTAAAATTTGATCAATCACTTTAGGTCCAAGTGAATCAGGAGTCGATTTACTATTCCCTAATCCAACCACTAAAATCGTATCATCAGTTTCATAAGAATAAGAGCTTAAAACCTGTTTAAGTTCATCAATAAAATATTTTTCTACTTTCTTAAAATTATCTTTATCACTAACATCCTCAAAAGTTAAAGTAACATACTTTCCTGCCTTTTTATTCAATGAGGTATCATCTTTTACCAACTCCATTCGATCTATTTGAATCTTTTCTTGTTCAATATGTTCAATACCTGGATAATCTTTTGGTGCAGAATCCATAATTAAATCTGTTCGAACAGAAAAAGATTTTAAATCAATTGTATGCATTTTATCCCATATAACCAATCTTAAGAAATATAAATCAATTTCCTATTGATTGATCCCTTTCTATTTATATTTTTTTAAATGATATACAAGATATATAGTACAGTAACAAAAAAACTTACCTAATAATAATATTTCCTAAATTTCCTAAATTTATTTGCTTTTTTATAATTTTTTTGATAAACTGTATATGTTTACAAAAAGTGAGGTGAAAAAATGCCAAATATTAAAAGTGCAAAAAAACGCATACGTTCAAATGCAAAAAAAGCTGATGTAAATACATTAATCACATCAAGCATGAAAACAGCAATAAAAAAATTTGAAAGAGCGGTAAAAGAAGGAAACAAAGAAGAAACTAGTAATTGTTTAAACATTGCTATACAAAGAATAGACAAAGCAATGTCAAGTGGATTAGTACATAAAAATAAAGCTGCCCGTTTAAAATCAAGATTAACAAAAATAAAAAACAGTATGGAATAAACCAATAATTTATTGGTTTTTTCTTTCTTTTTAACAAAAAATAAGATAAGATAAAATAAGATAAAATAAAACTGAAAGTAAGAGGAAAAAAATGAAAAAAATATTTTTATTAGCAATATTTCTATTAATACTAGGATTCGGATTAGAACAACAAGAAAAAATAAAGCAATTATACGAAACTTATATATTAAATGTACCATCTCACATTGAATTAACAGATAAAAATGAATATTATCGCAATATAAATTATTCCTTTGTTCAAAATACTACAAATTTTTTTCCCAAATCAAAACAAGACATTTTAAATATTTATTATACAATCATTAATTCAGGAAAACAAAATTTCTCCTTTTATTGTAAAAAAGACTATAAAAACTGCCTAAATGATGTAAAAGAATTAGCAAATGATCAAACAAAACTATCTTACCTAAACAATTTTGTTCATCCATACAATAACTTCAAAAACATTCAAACAGAATATGATATCCTAGGGAAAATTACGATAAAAATTACCAAAAGCTATACAGAAGATCAAATTCAAATTATTAATAAAAAATTAAATGAAATAGAAAACAATTTAAATCTAAAAAACACTACAACGATAACAAAAATGAAAAAAATTCATGATTATATTATCAATAATAGTCAATATGACTATATACGTAGTGAACAAAACATCACAACATATCAATCAGATATTGCTTATGGCCCCTTAATAGAAGGATATGGAATATGTGGTGGCTACGCAGATGCAATGGCATTATTTCTAGAACGATTGCAAATTCAAAACATAAAAATATCAAGTGAAAAGCACGTATGGAATGCAGTAAATATAGACAAAAACTGGTATCACATAGACCTAACATGGGATGATCCAGTAACTGCTGATCATAGCCAAGTATTAGAAGATAAATTCTTTTTCATCAATACTAATCAATTACTAAATCAAGAACCAAACGAACATAATTTCAATCAAACAATTTATCAAGAATTAAATCAATAACTTAACGATAACCATGAGTTTTTAAATAAATAGCAACCTCCTCCACAGTTTTAGAAAAATCACATAAACAAACATTAAACCAGTGAGTAGAAAACTGATGTTGAAAAAAAGTATATTGTCTTTTAGCAAATCTCCTAGAATGAAGTTTAATATCTTCCTTAACCTCCTCTAAATTTTTCTTTCCTTGAAAATAAGGTAGAAATTCTTGATAACCAATAGCATGATTAAGAATACGCGAACAAAAATACTGATTTCTCAATCGATTAACTTCCTTAAGTAATCCATTTCGAAACATATCATCAACTCTTTGATTAATTCTTTGATATAAAATTTCTCGATCAGTAGTCAATCCAATAACAAAAACAGGATACAATAGCTTATCCTTATAATTAGTAATTTCTTCATGATTTTCTAATTTATTTAATAAGCGAACTAATCTCCTTCGATTATGGATATGAGGAAGAGATAAATCAAGAGAATAATCCTGAATTCGCTGAAAAATTTCCTCATTAGTTAAATTGGAATAAGAAAATTCTTCTTTTTTTTCCGAAAAACGATAATCATATAATGCAGCCTTAATGTATAATCCCGTACCCCCAACAATAATAATTCTCTTCCCACGCGAAGAGATCTCATCAATCTGTTTCCTCACATCACGTTGATAATCAAACACACTATAATCTTCACAGACATCACAAATATCAATTAAATGATGAACAACCTGCCTTTGCTCATCCTTAGTTGGTTTAGCGCTACCAATATCTAAATCACGATAAATTGCAACAGAATCCCCATTAATAATTTCAGCATCAAACTTCTTAGCAAGTTCCAAACTTAATTTCGTTTTTCCCACTCCAGTAGGACCAACAATGACAATAATATCTTGCATAAAATCTCCTCCTATCTGATAATCTTATAAAAAGAAGAAAAATTAGTCAAGAGAGCGTTTAAATAACTTTTCTAAATCATACTTAGTATAAGTAATAATAGTAGGTCTACCATGAGGACAAGTAAAAGGATTATCACACTTTCTAAGTTCATTAAGTAAAAATTCTTGATCATCATAAGCCAAATAATCATTTGCCTTAACAGACATTCTACAAGCCATAGTAGCCGTCATTTTCCATACAAACAAATCAAAATCAAATTCCTCTTTACTAGCAACAATATCAACAACTTTACGAATACATTCATCAGCAATATCAGAAGGGATCCAATTTGGATGAGATCGAATAACAATCGTTTGTATTCCAAATTCCTCAGCCAAAAAACCATATTGAGCCAAAAGATCCAAATGTTGTCGTAAAATTAAAAATTCTTTTGTTGAAAGTTCAATACGAATAGGAACCAATAAATCAACAATCATAATCTTTTCTTTCAAAGATTTTAAAACCTTTTCATAATTAATTCTCTCTGCAGCAGCATGCTGATCAATAATATACATGCCATCTTCATTTTCTGCAATAATATAAGTAGAGTAAACAATCCCCTTAGGAATCATTTCTTTAATTCGATAACATTCAATATTTTTCGCATCCTCAATAAAAATATCTTGATCTTCTTCTATAGAATAAGAAGAGTTTTCCTCCCCAATATCAA
Organism: uncultured Bacilli bacterium; assembly: GCA_947599755.1. Taxonomy (GTDB): domain Bacteria; phylum Bacillota_I; class Bacilli_A; order RF39; family UBA660; genus CANQFO01. The sequence goes on along the minus strand of CANQFO010000015.1, from coordinate 1,871 downwards.
AATTTAATTTAACCTCTTCATAAGTAGGAATATCACCTTCCTCCTCATGAAAAGAAGAAGAAATCTGTGATTTTACATCAGAAACAGAAAATTGATTTCGCACAACAGCAGAAGGAATTAATACTAATTCTTTCAACTTTTTTTCAATCAATTGACAAACTAATTCTTTTAAAGTATCCATCTTAGAAAACTTAATATCCATCTTAGTAGGATGAATATTAATATCCACCAAAATTGGATCAACATCAATATTCATCACAATAATAGGAAACTTACCCTTAGGAATATAGGTATGATAACAATCAATAATTACTCGATTTAATTCGTTGTTTTTGATAACTCTACCATTAACTAATGTAGTAATTGCTCCCCGATTACCTTTAGTAATTTCTGGATAAGAAATATATCCACTAACATAATAATCATCATTTTCCCCACTAATTTCAACCATTTTTTTAGTAATATCTCCCCCATATATTTCATAAATAACTTTTAATAAATCTCCATTTCCATCAGTTTTAAAAATTGTTTTTTCATTATTCATCAAAAGAAATTTAATATGAGGATAAGAAAGTGCCATTTTATTAATATAATCAACAATATTAGCAAGTTCAACATATAAATTTTTTAAATATTTAAGACGAACAGGAGTATTATAAAAAAGATCAGAAACAACAATCGTAGTTCCTTGTTGCAAATCACATCGTGAAATTTTCATATCTTTACCACCAGTTAAAGTAAGTAAAGTACCAACATTTCCATTACAGGTTTTTAATACAATATTAGAAACAGAAGCAATAGAAGGCAAAGCTTCCCCTCGAAAACCTAATGATTCAATATAAAACAAATCATCCAAATCCTTTAATTTAGAAGTAGCATGTCGCAAAAATGCCATTTTAGCATCCTCTTCATCCATTCCAATTCCATTATCTCGAACTTCAATTTCTTTCACTCCAGAATCCGTTAAAAAAATAGATATTTCATCACTCTTTGCATCAATTGAATTTTCTACTAATTCCTTAACAACATTCATCGTTTTTTCAACAACTTCACCAGCAGCAATCTTATTAGCCAATCCCTCATCCATAACTCGAATTTTACCCATATTCTTTAACCTACCTTACTTCTTTGGAAAATCAACTTCACTTTCATGATGAGAACATTTAAGAAGAACATGATATTGATAATTATCAAGTTCACCACTACTCAATGGATTAGAAACATCAACAGAACCCTTACAAACACTACCATTCTTAACAGCAGGATCCAAAGGTTTTTCTAAATATAATTCATCAATTAATACATCAAATGGAATTGTCATACTACTACCCTTAGCCAAAATTATATTTTGATCTAAAATATAACTCTGTGCCGCTTCATATGCACCTTTTTCCATGCTTTCATAAGATTGATTCCTAGCCCGATCTAAATATCTAGAAACTCCAATAACAGCACCACCCATAATAACACCTAAAATTGTAATGGCAGCCAACAACTCAATTAAACTAAATCCTAAATTATTTTTTTTCATAAAAACCTCCTCCTTATAATTCTTTTAAATATGTAAACAACTTTTTAGCAACATCCAAAGAAACAACATCAGATAATTCCTCTACACTAGCTTCTTTCATCTTTTTTAATGAACCAAATTTTTTAAGCAATTCCTTTCTTCTTACCTCCCCGATTCCTGGTACCAAATCCAAAAGACTAGCCAAACTACCTTTTGCCTTAATATTTCGATGATAACTAATTGCAAATCGATGAACCTCATCCTGAATTTGAGTAAAAAATAAAAACAAATTACTATCTTTAGGAATAGGCAAAATACGATAATTCCAATCCATAATATAACTCGTAGTATGCCTATGATC
>CANQFO010000014.1 GCA_947599755.1 uncultured Bacilli bacterium | reverse complement strand
AACCATTCATCACTTCTTTCTGCCCTTGGTCTTCCTATTATAGGAGTTAATTCTTTTACCTCATAGTTTGGTTCAATGTATGCATCCCATAATCCATAAGAACTACCATTAAATTTTCCTAATACCAAAATGAGTAAGATTATCCCTGCAATGAAATATCTTTTTTGATATAGTGTTTCATATACTTTTTTTATTGGAAATAAGAAATGACTGGAAATGAAAAATAAACCTATCCAGATTAAAAGAAATAAAAATATGTCTGTTTTCCATAATGTATGCATGTTGATGGAATCATTTATGATTAAAACAGATAGTAAATAAGCAAGAATTGTTTGTAATCCTAATGTATAAATTAATTGTTTTTGTTTTTTCATTTTATCACCTTTCTATCGTTGATTTTTTCTTTTTTGTTCTTTTATTATTGATTATTGAAAAAATTGAAATATCGTGTACAAAGAATTCAGATTGATGATGAATAAAATGAAAAAATATACGATATTGGTATGTTTGAATTCAATATATTTATTCTTTTTTACTAGTGCTAATCCACTTAGAAATAAAACCGGAATAAAATATCTTCCTTGTACTCCTTCTATTACTAGTCCACCTACTCTTGTCCATGATAAATACATTGCTCCTAAAACCATGTTGAATAAAATGATGGTTAAGAGATGAGTAAAGATTTTCTCGTGGGTTTTTAAACTATTTTTTGCTTTTTCTAAGAATGGAGCAATCACCATTAAAATCGCTAATATCATCGTTGCTAAATAAGATCCTACTATATTTAACCAACCAAGTAGTTCTCCCATAAAGGTTTTGATATAGAATTCTTGATTGTTGATTAATGTCATTATTATGGTTTTTGTATAAAAAATGGGGTTTTTTACTACAAAAGATAATTGTTTTTTGCTGTTTACTTTGTCTGCAATTAAATGTTCATTGGTTACTGTATATTGATTTAGTAATTGATAATTTAGAAAAGCAAATACACTTGATACAACTATTGTTAGCATTAGTATGAATATGATTTTCTTGTCTTTTTTATCTATTTTATCTTTTAATAAGAAAATCATTGCACAAATTGGAAAGTAGACAATTTTACAACAAGAAATTAAGATTATCAATAGACTTAGGAATATTGTCTGTTTTAGAGAAATTTTTTCCTTTGTTTCTTTATATTTTAATTCTAATATATAACTTATAAAAAGAATTATTATGGTATTGACAAAACTATCTGCAGAGCAAGATACGGCTTGTTCTATAAACATTGGTGTTAGAAGATAGACAAACATCAGTAATTTCCCAAAGGGAATTCTTTTTAGTACGAAAAATCCTACTGTTACAAAAAAGATTAAATTACAAAGTCTGGCTAATAGTGATGATACATAAAAATTTACTCCTAGTATTCTTCCTAGATTCATTCCTATACTTGGAATTATATATAAAACAAATGAGTAGCCTGCTGCATTATTGGCCATTGTTCTTACTTCATCTTTGTAATTTGTTTTTTTCTTTAACATTTGTTGTAACTTTTCATAGTTATTTACTTGTAGCATAGAATGATTTTCATAATCTCTTGGCACTTTGATGATGGCATAGCCTTTTTTATCTTTTTTGGGGAACAAATTCAAAGAGGCAACGGAATAGACTCTCGCAATATGAGCACCTTCATCAGGAACGTAGTTTGGGATCATCAATAATAAATGTCCTAAACTGATGGGAATAATTAATATTAAAAACAAATATTCTATCTTTTTGCGATATCTTTTGATTAGGATTATCATGATCAGCAAAAAAATTATTCCTGTTGTTAGAAAAAGAAATCGATTTATCTTTATCCGATGAAAAAATACGAGAAAAATTAATTCTAATGAAGATAGTATTTCTAATAAAAATAGTATTTTGTTATTGTTATAGACTTTTTTTATTATTTTTTTCATCATCTTTTCCTACTTTCTTTGCTTTCTTTATCTAACATAAATCCTTTTGTTTTACTGAAATTTGGATTATAAAATGGATCTTTGTCAATATATTTTTTCCATTTATCAAACATATAATATTGTTCTTTTAAAAAGCGATTATATTTTTCTGTTGTTGTATCTAGACCTCTTGATTTTGATTCATAGTGATATAGTTCTACTTGGGGTACAAAAAGATTGTAATATCCTTTTTCTAATAATTTTAAGTTAAAATCAATATCATTATAGGCAACCATTAATTCTTCTTCTAGTCCACCTACTTCTTCATATTTTTTTCTCGATACCATTAGGCATGCTGCGGTTTGTGCACTGTAGTTATGTGGTAGAGCAAGTCTTGCATATAATCCAATTGAGTCTTTTTTTTCTGATAAAAAGGCATGATTGGCTTCTCCTCCTACTCCTAAAATTACACCGGCATGTTGAATCGTGTTATCTGGGTATAACAGTTTTACTCCTACTGCTCCAATATGGTCTTGCATGGCATAACCTACCATAATTTTTAACCAATCTTTCGTAATTACTTCTGTATCATTATTTAGGAGAACGATAAAATCTGATTTACATGTTTTTACCGCTAAATTATTAATTTTTGAGTAATTAAAGGGAATATTGGCATCTACTACGCGAAAGTTTTTGACCTTTTTTTGATATTTTTCTACTAGGTCAAAAAATGATTTTTCGCTGCTATTATTATTTACTAATACAATTTCATAATTTTTATAATTCGTTTTTTCTATAATTGAAGATAGGCATTTTTCTGTATCTTCTGCATGATCTTTTGTTGGAATAATAATCGAGATACTTGGTTCTTTTTTATAGGTATATTCTACTAGATAATGATTATAAATAATTTTTACTGTACCTGTTATTTTTCTTCTTTTTAGTGCATCTTCTACTGCTTTTTTTCCTTTGTCTAAAGCATAACTTTTACTATCTATTGTTGCGGCTGTTGATCCTGGAATCATTCGCCAATGATAAAGTACTTTGGGAATATGGGCAATTTTTTTTGTCTTTTCTGTGAAGCGTAAAAACAAGTCGTGATCTTGAGCTCCTTCATAGCCAATACGGACTCCGCCAATGTCTTCGACTATTGATTTTCTTAATACACAAAAATGACAAATATAATTACTACTTAATAGTGTATCTGGAGAAAAGTCAGCTTTGAAATGAGGATCTCGATATTTATTTTGCATGTCGATTTTATCTTCGTCTGTGTAAATCATATCTAAATTTTTGTCCTCATTTAACACTTTTACTATTTCATATAAGGCATTTTTTGTCAATAAATCGTCATTATCCATTAACCCAATAAATTCTCCTGTTGCGATTTCTATAGCACTATTGGTTGCTTTAGAAATATGACCATTTTCTTTTCGAAAAACTACTTTTATTCTTTTGTCTTTTTTTTGGTAATCTTTTAATGTTTTGATTGTTTCTTCTTTTGTTGAATGATCATCTGCTAGACAAATTTCAAAGTTTTGATAAGTTTGATTTAAAATAGAATCTAAACATTCACTTAATAAATCTTTGGAAATATTGTATACTGGAATTACGATTGAGATCTTTGGTTCATATTTGAATTTTCTTTTTTCTGGTTCTTCTGTTGGTTGATTTTTTAGCCATTTTAGATAATCTTCTTGAATATCTGATCTTAGAAATAGACCATTGTTAGAAATTTCTTTCATTTTTCGGACAAAGTCTTTGGCATATTTTTTCCACAAAGAAATTGGTACTAAAAAATGGTGTTCTTTCCATAAAAAATGAATTCCATGAATGATTGCTTTCATGAATTTTGTTATTCCATTTACCAGTCTTTTTCCCTTGTTGATTATTGGTTCAAAGATTTTTCTTGCTTTATTTTTTATTCGATGAAGAGATGAGTTTTTTCTTGTACAAATCAATTGTTCTTTTTTTCCGGTACAAAGATATACTTTGATTTCCTTGTCATTTTTTTCTAATGGCGTTTCTATGTGAAATCCACAATTTGTTAGTGCGGGAAGACTTTTATATTCCTTTTCTTTGCCATCGACTAAAATTTTAAATTTTGCCTCTTTTTCTAATAAACTACCTCTCATGATGAATTTCGCATGAGATATTCCATATACATTTGCTTCTTCAATACTTACTTTATCACTAAACATCTTATACCTCCTCGGCAAAACCTTTTTCTAATTTTCTGAAAATAGAAAGTCCTATGATAAATATTGCAAAAGATATTATTATTAAATAACAAAGTCCACTTGTTGTGGGAAATTGATGATATAAGAAAATATCTCGATATGCCTCAATTATACTAGACATGGGATTTAGTTCTAATACCCAACGAATACTTTTTGGGAATAGCGTTTTTTGATATAAAATTGGTGTTGCATAAAATAACATATTCAGAAAAAAAGTTACTAAATATTCTGTGTCTTTTATATAAATATTAATGGCACTAAGAGCAAAGATAATTCCTAGTGTTAAGAAAAATTGGGCAATAGCAATTACCGGTAAAAGAACCAAGTGAGGACTAATTCCTACTTTTCCAAAGATACAGAATAGTAAAATAATGATACAACTAATTAAAAAATTAATTAATCCACTTAGTGCAACAGAAATGGGTAAGATTTCTCTTGGAAAATATACTTTTTTAATAATTCCGGCATTCATTCTAACCGTAATCATGCCTTGATTAATTACTGTGGTAAAGAATGTCCAAGGGATAATTCCAATGACTAGATAGATTAAATAGTTATCTGTTTTTACTCTCATGATATAAGGAAAAACAATTGCATATACTAATACTTGTAATAAAGGATTGACAAATGACCATAGTATTCCTAAAAATGATCCTTTATATTTTCCTCTAATTTCTTTTTTGACGTTACTTTTTAATAGTTCTCTATATTGGTATAAATTACTCATTAATTGCATCTTTTCACCTCTATTTGCACTCTTTTAGATATTGTTCAATTACTTTGTCTACTTCTCCGTCCATTTGTACATGACCTTTATTAATCCATATTGCACGAGTGCATAATTTTTTTATTGAATCAAGGCTATGTGAAACGATAACAATCGTTTTATCACTATCTCTTAATTCTCTTAATTTATCAAAACATTTATCTTGGAAATGTTGATCTCCTACAGCTAAAATTTCATCAATTAATAAAATTTCCGCATTTACATTAATTGCTACAGAAAAAGCAAGTCGCATATACATTCCTGATGAATAGGTACGTACTGGATTATCAATAAATTCTCCTAATTCAGAAAATTCGATAATATCTTCTACTTTTTCTTCGATTTCTTTTTTGGTAAGTCCAAAGATGGAAGCATTAAAATAAATATTTTCTCTCCCTGTAAAATCATCGTGAAAACCTGCTCCTAATTCTAAAAGGGAAGTTAATTTTCCTTTCGTGGTAATTTTTCCTTTCGTAGGATAAATGATTTTGGTCATTAATTTTAAAAGAGTGGATTTTCCACTTCCATTTACCCCAATTAATGCAACTGTTTCTCCTTTTTTGATTTCTAAATTAATCTCTTCTAGGACTGTTCTTTCTTCTGGTTTTTCTTTCTTCTTCCAAAAGATGAGTACTTCTTTTAATGTTTTTGCTTTATCATAATATATTTTAAATTTTTTTGTTACTTTTTCTACTTTTATTACTATATTATCTTCTTTTGTCATAAAACACCTCATTTGCTTCTATGCCTCATCATGATTATATCATACTAAAGAGAAAAATCATAATTTTAAATTATGTTTTTCCTTATTCTCTTTTACCAATTCAGTTCTATTTGAAGAGATTTTAAATAAAGATTTATTTTTTGACGTAATTTCTCTGCTAATTTTCTTTTTTTGAAAAAGGCAAATATTTTTATCCTGATCGTTTCTATAATTATACAAATAACATAAACAATCATTGCACTTAGAAAGATTCTTAATAAAATTTGTCTTAATCCACCATGAAAAGAAAATGCATAAAACTGACTATATAGCTTTTTTCTGATTAAAACATTATCATGAATTAAGTATACTCCGAAGTTTGCTGTTGCCATCTTATTTATCCATTTGCTTTTTATGTTTTTGGTAGAAAAGTAGAGAAAATAACAAATGGATTGAATGATTACTAGTGGATGATCAAAACTAAATTGACTTAATGTAATAATCCTTCCTAATTCACGAATTAGGGAATGGTTTGATGTTAGTAATTCTTCTCCATAATGAAAAACAAGAGAGTTAAATATGGCAATAAAGAAGAAGGAAAAGATGAAAATTATTTTTTTTGCATTCGTTGTAAATACTTTGAAAAAGTAATTTTCTTCGATTGGATATTTTTTTAAATAAGCTCCAATTAAATATAAAAGGATAAAAGTTGGTATTGAGTGTCCTGTACCATTATCAAATATTTTTTGACCTGTTATGTTGGTTAATATAGAAGTAATGATGAATAATACGAATATAATTTGGTGATATTGTTTTTTGGTTAATTTAGATATCAATTGGTTTAGAAATGGACTTAAACAGTATAAAACTAAATATATACTTAAAAACCAGTATTGATGAAATAAAGTAATGGGAGAGATTAATTCCATTATTTCTACTGAACTCACTGATATTCCTAAATAAAGAAAAAGAAATAATGCTACTACCTTATAAAACCAAGCGCTATTGTTTAAAGAAAGTAAGCGACTTAATCGAAATTTTTTCTCACATTGAAAATAACCCATTACGATAATAAATGAATTTACATGAATTATGGCAATAAACCAAATTACAATTAAAACAAAATGAGGTATTCCTGTTGTTTTTCCTAATAATCCTGTATTAAATATATAATGCCAGATTAATATTAATATCATTGAGGTGATTTTCATTAATTCAAAATTAGATTGTTTTCCATTCGTTTTCATTATTATACTCCTACTTCCCCTATTTAAATTATTTTTTCTTTGTTATGCTAATTGTTTTTGTTTTTTTGAACTTTTGATTTTCATCCATAGTTTTTTTCCTCCTAATCCCAATAATTGTCTTATCCATTCTATTAATGAGGAAGCAAAATAAATGATTATTGTTGCGACGAAAATGGTTAAAAAGATCTTTTTTGATACTATCTTATCCGTGTTTAATTTAAATATTTTATATAGCCACTCTCTTACTATGACATTATCATGAACAAAATAAACTCCTACGGTTAGACTAGCTAGTTTATCTATTATTTTACTTTTTATCTGAAGTGTTTCAAAGAAAAGAAAGTAACTAACACTTTGGATAATGATCAAAATATTACTATAATTAAAGCTTTGACCAATGATATTCGCTAATTCTTGCCAAATAGGATTATTCATCGTAGCAATGTATTGACCAAATACGTAGATTAAAAAATTAAAGAAAAAAGATAGCATCATCATCGTTATTAAAATGAGTTGGGTTTTGGGTTTTGAATAATTTTTAAAATGAAGATTGTCTTTTAGAGGGTATTTTCCAAAATAGGCACCAATTATATAAATCATAACAAATTGGATTACCGTAAATCCATTATTTTGAATAGTCATTTGATAACTAATATTTGGAATAATACTAAATAATAATAGAGAGATTAATATTAATTTACGATGTTCTTGTTGGGTTAATTTTTCGATTAATTTATTGATAAAAGGTGCAAGAAAAATTAAGGCAAAATAAGCATTGATAAACCAATAATCGGTGATATCTAATGGATATACTTCCTCATAAATCTCTCTTTTGGTTAACTGCACTATGTTTAATCCGGTAAATAAAATGACAAATAAAATTCGGTAAAACCAAGATGTTCCTAATAAAGAAATTGCTTTCTTTTGACTGGGTTGTTTTTTATATTGAAAATATCCTGTTATTAAAATAAAAGAATTTACATGGACGGTGATAAATAATTGAATAAATCTTATCGCTAAAAAGAGCGATGGGGTGCAATTTAATAATAGTGTTGTTCTTGTTACTAAGTGACAAATCACAATAAAAACCATTGAGATGATTCTCATTAATTCGAAATTAGATTGTCTATTTCTACTTCTTTCATTCATTTACCGTCCCCTACCTTATATCTCCACTATATCATGATTCAGTTCATTTGTTCAATCTTTTTTTCCATTCATCAAAAAAATGAGTACTTTATTTTCCTCATTTTTTCGATTCTGTTTTTGTTTTTTCTTGTAACATTGGTTTTATTTTTTTGGTTACTACTTCATATCCTTTATCATTTAGATGAAGACCATCTTTTGTGTATTCTTTATTTAAATTTTCGTCTTCATCTTGTAACTCTTTATATAGATCAATATAGGTAATTTTATTTTCTTCACAATACTCTTTTACTTTTTCATTGATTTCTTTAATATCTGAATTTTCTCTATGATCTACTGGGGATATATTTTGATTTACTGGATAAATACTTTCAATATATAATTGGGCTTTAGGACGATTTTGATTGATTTCTTGAGCAATTTCTTCAATATCTTTAATAATTTCTTCATTTTCTTTATCTTTGATTAAATCATTGGTTCCAATTAGTAAAAATATCTTACTTGGATTATATTGATAAACTCTTTTTTTCATATTCTTTAGGATATCTTCTGTAGTATTTCCACTAATTCCACTATTTACAACATTTATCCCTTCATAGTATTTTTCTAAATCATAAAAATCTGTTATTGAGTCTCCTAAAAATAAAATATTTTCTGGAACTACTTCTTTTTCTTCTACTTTTACTTTTGTTACAATTTTTACTTTATGATGATTGAAAGATAAAAAATGATAACTAATAAAACCAATTAATATTAGGATCAAAAAAATTAAAGTTACTATTGTTTTTATTGGGTATACTTTTTTTTCTTCTATCCTTTCTTGTTTCTCTAACTGTTCTAAAATCTTTTTTCTAGGCTTTTTTTTCTCTACAAAACTGGTATCTAGTTCATCTTCTAAATCATTATTTTCAAAATTGAATTTTTGCTGTCTTGTTTTTTCTATTTCCTTATCTCTTTCTAGTTTTTGATCATAGAGATATTTGTTTTTTTGTTCTCTTGTTGAGCTTTTTTCTTTAGGTTTCTTATTATTTGTATTATTTTTTTGACTCTTTTTATTTTCCATACTACCTACACCTTCTTATTTCTTTTTGATTATATCATAAGTGAAATTTATTTCTCAATAATTCTTTTATCAATTTTTTTAATCTATTTAAATTTGACATATTTTGATCATTCTTTCTTTTTCATTTTTGTTTTCATTCTATTCATTAAATTTGTTTGCCTTTATTATTAGAAATGTTATAATTATTTATAGAATGAGGTGAAAAATGCAAAAATTAGTTAGTGTTGTGATTGCATCCTATAATCATGAAAAATATATTTCTGATGCAATTCATAGTGTATTAAATCAAACTTATCAAAATCTTGAATTAATTGTTATGGATGATGCTTCAACTGATCATACTGTAGAAATATTAAAAAAAATAAAGGATAAACGGTTAAAAAAGATTTATTCAAAAAAAAATCAAGGTACGGTTCGAACTATTAATCAATTAATTCAACTATGTCATGGGGATTATCTTGCGGTGTTAGGTTCTGATGATATTTGGTATCCTGAAAAGTTAGAAAAACAAGTAAAATGTTTAGAAGAGAAAAATGTTGATGCCTGTTTTTCTCAAGCAGATATTATTGATGAAAATGGAGAAATTTATTCCGATCAAGATTCTTTTTCGGAAGAAATTTTTCATTATGAAAATATGAGTCAAGGAAAACGGATGAGACTTTTTTATGAAGTTGGAAACCATTTATGTCATCCTAGTTCTCTTGTTACTAGAAAAGTCATTGAAAAAATTGGATTATATAATTGTAGTTATCGACAATTACATGACTTTGAATATTGGGTTAGATTAATTAATCAATTTCAACTTTTTATTCTTGATGAAAAATTATTAGGATATAGAAGATTAAGAAATGGTAATTTGAGTAGTAGTACTAATTCTATTAATTTGATTCGTCATATGAATGAACATTATCATATTATTCAAATGATGTTTGAAATTATGGATGATCAATTATTTATTGAAGGATTCCAGGATTTATTTATTCATTCTAATGCTTCTACTAAGAATGAATTGTTTTGTGAAAAATTTTTCTTATTATTGAATTTAAATTTATTTGGAGTTCATTATTATCAAATTGCTTTTCATATGTTGTTTAATTGTCCTAATATAGAAGAGATTTTTGATATTTTAGAAAAGAAATATCATTATTCTTTAAATGATTTTTATCAAGATACAGGAAAGCTTTGTAAATTATATCCTTTTTCTCTTGTTTCTGATGTGGATCCAGAATTAAAAGGATTGATTGGAAGAGTAAATTATTTAGAGGAAGAATTAACGCGTATTTATTCTTCTAAATCTTGGGCAATTACTAAGCCTCTTAGAAACTTTATGGGGAGGATGAAAAAATGAAAAATGTCAAAATGATTCCTTTGGATGTTCATTCTGATTCTTATGGAAAATTGACTCCTATTGAGGGAAGAGAATCTATTCCTTTTGATATTCAAAGAGTTTATTATATTTATGAAGTGGATCAAGATGTTCGTCGTGGATTTCATTCTCATAAAAATCTTGAGCAAGTATTAATTTGTGTTCATGGATCGGTAAAAATTCTTTTAAAAACACCTGATGAAGAAAAAACAGTTGTATTAGATAATCCTAGTCAAGGTTTATATATTGGACCAGATATTTGGCGAGAAATGTATGATTTTTCTTGTGGTGCTGTTTTATTGGTTCTTGCTAGCGAACATTATGATGTTTCCGATTATATTCGAGATTATCAACAGTATGATGCGTATTATCAAAAAAAGAAAAGAGGTAACTGAGAATGAATGTTGTTTTTTCTACCATGAACTATATGCATGAAGAAATACGAGAAGAAATGAGGAAAAAGTTTTTAGAAATTTACGATAAAGGTTCTTATATTTTAGGGACTGAAGTTTCTCAATTTGAAGAGGAATTTGCTGATTATCTTGGTACTCAATATTGTATTGGAGTTGGGAATGGACTGGACGCTTTATTTCTTGCTCTATCTTCTTTAGGAATTACTACGGGTGATGAAGTTATTGTTCCTAGTAATACTTATATTGCGACTGTTCTTGCTATTTCTCGCACTGGTGGTAAGCCTGTATTAGTTGATCCTAACATCGATACTTATACTCTAGATCCTTCTTTGATTGAAGATGCCATTACCGAGAAAACCAAAGCGATTATTGCTGTTCATTTGTATGGGCAAAGTGCGGATATGGATTTGATTAATTCCATTGCAAAAAAGCATCATTTGTTTGTCATTGAAGATTGTGCTCAATCTCATCATTGTCTTTATCATGGAAAGAAGACAGGGACCTTGGGCGATATTGGTTGTTTTAGTTTTTATCCAGGGAAAAATTTAGGTGCATTGGGTGATGCTGGATGTGTTGTTACTAATGATTCTGTTATTGCTCAGAAAGTTAGAGCTCTTGCTAATTATGGATCGATACAAAAATATCATCATCTTTACCAGGGAGTAAACTCTAGATTAGATGAATTACAAGCAGGATTTTTACGAATTAAGTTAAAACGAATTGAAGAATATACTCAAGAACGCATTCGTCTTGCTAATCAATATCTTAATGGTATTGTTAATCCTAAAATTATTTTGCCTAAACTTTCAAAAGATAGTACCCATGTTTTTCATGTTTTTGCGATTCGATGTGAAAGTAGAGATGACTTGCAACAGTATTTGCTGGAGCATGGAATTCAAACGATCATTCACTACCCTATCTCAATTGCTAAACAACCTGCTTATTCTGATAGTCATCTAAATGATTTACCAATTGCAGAAAAAATTAGTCAAGAAGAACTTAGTTTACCTTTATATTATGGAATGAGTGATGAGGAAATTCATTATGTTATTGATGTTCTTAATGAATATTAGGAGGAATTTATGAAATTAAGGGAATTAAAGGAAAAAGATGCTTTGGGAATGTTAGAGTGGATGCATTCTTCTTCCTCGCATGTCTTTATTAAAGACTTTTATCATTATACTGAAGACGATGTTTTACAATTTATTCGCCATAGTCAATCCGATAAAGAAAATATTCATTATGCTTGTGTTGATGATCAGGATTGCTATTTAGGGACAGTAAGTTTGAAAAATATTGATTTGCAGAATCATCATGCTGAATTTGCCATTTCTTTTATTCCTAAAGCACATGGTACAGGAGCTTCTACTTTTGCTACTTTAGAAATATTAAAAAAAGCCTTTGTGGAACTTGGTTTAAATAAAGTCTATCTTAATGTTTTAACGGTTAATCATCGAGCAATTGCTTTTTATGAGAAGATTGGGTTTCAAAAAGTAGGATGTTTTCGACAGCATATTGTAAAAGATAATCATGTCTATGATTTATTATGGTATGATATTTTAAAAGAGGAATTTATTCATTAGGAGGTTTTTTATGTTGTTTTTTCAGAATAAGTTTAAAAGGAAAATGAAAATTTATTACATCTGTCAATTTGTACAGGGTTTTGATAAAATTGTGGATGTGATTCTACTTATGAAAGAAGATCCAGATATTGATATCCGAGTGCTTGCCTTTCCTAATGATATTAGTCAGTATCCGAAAAATCCAGAACTTTCTTTTTGGCAAGAGAAGTTTGGTGATATTGTCATTAATGCAGTTGTTGAGGATGGATGGTTTGATTTAAAAAGTGCTAAGCCAGATTATGTCTTTGTTCAACGACCTTATAATAATTATTTACCTGATGAATATTCTACCGATTGCATTGCTGAATTTAGTAAACTTTGTTATATTCCTTATGCTTTTAATTTAGTTAATATAAGAGATATATCTCTTAATCAATCTTTTTTAAAAGATTGTTACTTTTTCTTTGCTGACAATTTTGATGAATATGAATATGCAAAAAAAATCATGGTTCAATATAAAAATCGCTATAGTATGAATTTAGGGTACCCTTCTCTTGATGAAAAATTTCGTCATTTATCTTTTCGATCTTGTGCTTTTGATCGAATTAAAGGAGATATTCAATTAAAAGTAATATGGACTCCTAGATGGACTACTGATCCAAAATTATTTCAAACTACTTTCTTTGATTATAAAGATGATTTTGTAAAATATTTTCAAAAAAATAGAAATATGCAATTGGTTTTTCGTCCTCATCCTCTTGCCTTCAAAAATTTTATTGATGAAGGACTGATGAGTCAAAAAGAGGTAGATAAGTATTTAACTCATTTTGATGCAAAGAATATGATTTATGATCAAGAGCAAGATTATTTTGAAACTTTTAAACTCTCAGATGTTTTAATTACTGATTTTTCTTCTATTATTATTGATTATATGCTTTTGGGAAAGCCTATTATCCTTTGTGATCAAAATAAATCTCGTTATACATCAATTATGACTAAAATCAATGAAGTTTGTTATTCGGCTAAAAATTGGGAGGAAATTGAAGCAATTTTGAATCATTTAAAACAAGGACAAGATCCTATGAAAAAAAAGAGACTAGCTTTATGTAAAAAACTATTTGCCCATATTCATGATACTTCTTCATCTTCTATGCAAATTGTTGAATGTATAAAAAATGATTTTTTGCAAAAAAAAATTTAGAGTTGTTTTAAACAACTTTCAATTTTTTTTATTTGTTTTTTAAAATATCTAGTGTTTCTTCAATACGGTATTTTATATTTTTATTTATTACTTTCCAACCAAGATTATTTAATTTTTCACTATTTAAAATCGTCATTGTTGAATTGGAGAATCCTTTTTGTTCTATTTCCGTTGGTAATTCAAATTTTACATTAGTTTTGGTTTTCTTTGCAATAATTTTGGCAAATTCTTTTAATTGAATATTAAATTTTTCATCAGATACATTGTATGCTTCTTTATCTTTTCCATAAATCAATCCAAATAAAATTGCCGTTACTGCATCTCCAACATAATTAAATGAGTATAATTGATTTCCTTTGCTTTTTAAAATTATATCTTCATTGTTTAATCCATTTTTTATCAATTCATTTATTGAAAGTGTTGAATTCATATTCATTGTTGGTCCAAATACTCTTGATAATCGAATGATTGTAGTCGGAATTTTTAATTGTTCGGAAAAAGCAATACACATTGATTCACTAACCCTTTTACTTTCAGGATAACATGATCGTAATATTGTTGTGTCTATTTTTCCAAAATCATGTTCCTCTATTTTCTTTTTCGTTGTTAACTTTCCATATACTTCAAAAGAAGATATAAAAATAAATTTTTTTAATCCATTATGAGTACCATAATCTAGAAGGTTATATGTTCCCCAAACATTTGTCATAATTGTTCCTATTGGGTCTGTTACATATTGATTTGGATAAGTATTACTGGCTAAATGAATCATGTAATCAATTTTTTCTGTAAAATTTATTTTTTCTTTTACATCTTGTTCTAATATTTCAAAGAATTCGTTTTCTCTATATTCTTTAAATAAACTTTGCATTTTCTTTTTGTTTCTTCCTATTGCTATTAATCTAATTTTGAATCCCTGAATTATATTTTTATACATGATTAAATCAATTAAATATCGTCCTACTAATCCTGTTGCTCCTGATATCATGATTGTTTTTTTGTTTAATTTTTTCCATTCTAGATGAATATTTGCATATTCTTTTAAATCATTTTGATATTTTTTATTGTTTTGTAAATTCATTTTCTCCCTTCCGTTCCTTGTTTTTTGTATTTAGAAGTGCTTCAAATATTTGTAAATCTCCTGGTCTTGTTAGTTTTATATTGGTTTCATTACCTGTAGAATAATATACTTTTTTTCCTAACTCAATATATAAAGAGCAACTTGCTAATGAATTTGTGATTCCTTTTTCTTTTGCTTGTTTATGAGCATTTAAAATATCTTTTAGGATAAATGCTTGTGGTGTTTGAGTTAGATATATTTTTTCTCTATCTAGTACTTCGTTTGAATATTGTAAATTAGTTTTTTTCAAAACAACTGTGGAACATGGTACTACCGCGGTGGCATTACCATTTAATTCACATATTGCTATATTATCTGAAATAATTTCTTCTGATACCATTGGTCTTATTGCATCATGAATTAAAACCATATCTTTTTTTTGGAATAATCTTTCTGCTTCTTTAATTCCATGATAAATTGATTCTTGACCATTTTTTCCACCTGGTACTATTGATATTAATTTTTTTATTTTAAATTGTTTAGCATATGATTTTAAAATTTCTTGCCATCCATTTATGCATACAACGATTATTCCATCTATACTTGGATGTTGTTCAAATGCTTCAAGTGTATAAATAATGATTGGTTTTCCTTTAATATTAATAAACTGTTTAGGAATATCTTGTCCCATTCTCGATCCTACTCCACCAGCTATTATGATTGCAATTTTTTTCATGGTTTCTCCTTTTTTATTTTTATTTATTCTTTTGAAATTTCTAATCATATCCTATATTATTTATTATTTTTTTCTGCAAGATTATCTTTTTCTTCTGAATAAGCTTTTTTATATTCTCCTGATAATATATTTTCTAACCATTCTTGATTATGGATATACCAATCGATGGTTTCTTTCATCCCTTCTTCAAAGGTATACTCTCTTTTCCATCCTAATTCTTTTTCTACTTTTGATGAATCAATAGCATAACGTAGATCATGACCTTTTCTATCTTCTACAAAACTAATTAATTCTTCTTTTTTTCCTAAGTGTTTTAAGATTGTTTTAACCATTTCTAGGTTTGTTCTTTCGGCATGCCCACCTAAATTATAGATTTCTCCACTTTTTCCCTTTCTTACAATTAAATCTACACCGACATTATGATCATGAACATGAATCCAATCTCTTACATTTTCTCCTGTTCCATATACGGGAATTTTTTCATTTTTTAGAGCTTTAGAAATGACTACCGGAATTAATTTTTCAGGAAATTGATATGGACCATAATTGTTGGAGCAACGACTAATTGTTGTATTTAGTCCATAGGTTCTATGATAAGCCATGACTAGTAAATCTGCGCTGGCTTTACTAGTTGAATATGGGCTTGAAGTATGAATTGGAGTTTGTTCGGTAAATTTCAAATCTTTTCTATTTAATGGTAGATCTCCATAAACTTCGTCTGTTGATACTTGATGATATCTTTTTATTTCATATTTTAAGCAAGCATCCATTAATACTTCTGTTCCAATAATATTAGTCGTTAAAAAAATTTCGGGATTTTTAATGGAATTATCAACATGGGATTCAGCAGCAAAATTAATGACTACGTCAAATTTTTCTTGTTCAAATAATTCATTGATTTTTTTTCGATCTGTAATATCTCCATGGACAAATTTATAATTCTTTTTCCCTTCTAATTCTTTTATATTATTATAGTTTCCAGCATAGGTTAGAGCATCTATACAAACAAAAAAATCTTCTTTGTATTTTTCTACTACATAATGTAGATAATTACTTCCAATAAACCCTGCTCCACCAGTAATTAAATATTTCATTTGATTCTCCTTTTTTATTTGTTACTTTCTTGTAACTCTTTGGTATATCTTTTTAATGCATCTTGCCATGTTGGTAGTTTGGAAAAGCCATTTTCCACTAATTTTTCTTTATCTAATCTAGAATTTTTTGGCCGGTAAGCTTGTTTTGTTTTGGTGATTTCTAAATATTTTTCTGTTGATACTTTATTCACTTTTATTTTTTTCTGATTGAGTTTAAAAATTTCTTCGGCAAATTCTGCCCATGAAGTATATCCTTCATTGGTTATATGATAGGTTCCATATTTTTCTACTTGGGCCATGTCTACTAAAATTTTGGCTAAATCTACCGTATAAGTAGGAGATCCAATTTGATCGTCTACTACATTAATTTCCTCATGGTTTTCGGATAATTTTAGCATCGTTTTTACGAAATTATTTCCATTTATTCCAAATACCCAAGATATTCTTGCGATGTAGTGTTTTTTATTTCTTCTTACTTCTTCTTCTCCTTGATATTTTGTTTTTCCATATACACTTTTTGGATTTACTTGATCTTGTGGTTGATATGGTTTTTCTTTTGTTCCATCAAAAACATAATCTGTTGATAAGTAAATTATTTTTGCTCCTACTTCAATTGATAAGTCTGTAATATTTTTCGTTCCTAATACATTCACTTTTTCACAAAGTTTTTGCTCATCTTCTGCTTTATCTACTGCGGTCCAAGCAGCACAATGGAAAATTACTTCTGGCTTAAACTCTTTTATTATCTTTTCTACTTCTTCTTTTTTCGTGATATCCATTTGTTCTTTATCTACTGCTAAAATATTTTCTTCTTTTATTTTTCTTTTTTGTAGTTCACGTTTGATATCATATCCTAATTGTCCGTTAGCACCTGTGATTAAGTATTTCATTTGTTTCCTCTCCTGAATTCTATTTTACATTCTTTTAATGTTTTTCTTTTTTGATCAGCTTCTGATAATATTGGGTTATTAATTTCATATTCTGTAAATATTTCTTCCCAATTTATATTAATTTCTTCATCTTTCCAAAAGATGCCATCTTCTAATTCTGGTGCATAATCATTATCTACTAAATAATGAAAAATTGTATCTTCTTCTAAACTTACAAAACCATGAGCAAATCCTCTAGGGACATATAATTGCCGATTATTTTTATCTGTTAATAAAACACTTATCCATTTTTTGTATGTCTTTGAATCTTTTCTTAAGTCTACTACTACATCAATTACTGATCCTTTGATTACTTCAACAATTTTTGCTTGACATTTTGGATCTTTTTGAAAATGTAGTCCTCTTACTACCCCTTTACTACTTTTACTTCTATTTGCTTGTACTACTCCTTGAAAACCTAATTCTTTTAAATTTTTTTCTATATAATAAGGAGAAAAATATCCTCTTTCATCTCCAAATTTATCTGGTTCTATTATATAGCAATCTAATAGTTCTGTTTCTTGTTTGATCATTGTTTATCCTCCTTACCAATTTCTAATAGATGTTTTCCATAGGTATTTTTTTGCATTGATTTTGCTATTTCTATTAATTTTTCTTTTGAAAGCCATCCATTCTTATAAGCAATTTCTTCAGGAGATGCGATAATTAAATTTTGATTGGTTTGGATCATTCCTACGAATGTAGAGGCTCTTAAGAGACTTTCAAATGTTCCTGTATCAAACCAACCATATCCTTCATTTAGGTTAATTACTTCTAGTCTTTTTTCTTCTAAATATAGGCGATTTAGATCTGTTATTTCTAGTTCTCCTCTTTTTGATGGTTTTAATGTTTTGGCTTTTTCAATTACTGAATTATCATAAAAATAAAGACCTGTAATAGCATAATCACTTTTAGGATACTCTGGTTTTTCTTCTACACTTAATACTTTACCATTTTTATCAAATTCAACGATTCCAAATCTTTCGGGATCATGGACATGATAGCCAAAGATTGTTGCTTTTTTGTTTTTCGTATTTTCTTTTGCTTTTAATAACTCTTCTTTTAAATTTGCTCCATAGAAAATATTATCTCCTAGAATCATAGCACAGTCATCTTTTCCGATAAATTCTTCTCCTAAAATAAATGCTTGTGCTAGTCCATCTGGTGATGGTTGAACTTTGTAAGATAGGCTAATTCCTAAATTTGATCCATCTCCTAATAATTTTTCGAATTTTTTTATCTCTTCTTTGGTGGAAATAATTAAAATTTCTCTGATTTGTGCCTGCATTAATACAGATAAAGGGTAATAAATCATTGGTTTATCATAAACTGGTAATAATTGTTTTGAGGTTACTTTTGTTATTGGATATAGTCTTGTTCCACTACCTCCTGCTAAAATAATTCCTTTCATTTTAACCACTCATTCCTTTCACTTCGTTCAAGGCACACATAGTCATGAAAACTTGAACAAAATTTATTTTATATTTATAATATCAAC
>CANQFO010000013.1 GCA_947599755.1 uncultured Bacilli bacterium | reverse complement strand
ACCTCTTGATTTTTTTACTAATAAAATCTTGTCTTCTTTTATTACTATTCCATATACTCCTAAATGTGTTGTATCTATCATTTTTCTCATCCTTCTTTCATCATTGTATTGTTATCTATTTTTATCTTTAAAATGCAAATAATCTATTTATCGTTTTCTTTTTTACAGTTTGATCTTTTTCCATCGGAAATTACATATTCTTCATTTTTCTTAGAATCGAATACATAAGTAACTGTATCGTTTGAATTACTTGTTTCCTTTTCACTAGTTAACTTAATTTTTGATTCATCTGGATTTTTGTTTTCATTCTTACTATCTATAAATAATTTATCTAATTTCTCTTTAATTTGATCTTTTGTAAATGGTTTTGTTATATAATCGATAAAGCCTTCAGAGATATATCTTTCTTTAGCACCTGCTACTGCATCTGCTGTTAGAGCTATTACGGGAATTTTAAATTCAGACATCTTTTTTAACTTCGATAAAGTGACTTCTCCACTCATTTTTGGCATCATAATGTCCATTAAAATTAAATCATATTTTTCTCCTTGGTTTATTTTATCTAGACATTGTTCTCCACTATCACTTTCATCTACAATATATCCTAAACTCTCTAGGTGTTTTCTTGCTACTTTAATATTTAATTTATTGTCATCTACAACTAATACTTTTTTATTCTTATGTTGTTTTTCATCTATATTACTTAGATTTGATTTTTTTCTTTCTATTTCTGCTTGTTGAGGATTTTGTTTTTCTTGTAATGGATTGACCATTTTCTTTATTTTTTGAGGAATTTGTACTATAAATATTGAACCTTCTCCAAACTGAGATTGTACATTGATATGTCCTCCCATCATATCAACTAAGGCTTTTGTAATTGCTAGTCCTAATCCTGTTCCTTCTGTTGTTGTGTTTCGTTCAATATCAAGTCGTTCAAATTTTGTAAATAATTTATTGATATTTTCTGCTTTTATTCCACGTCCTGTATCTTGAACACTTATTATTAACATACATTTATTATTTTGGTTGATACATTTTGTATTTAATGTTATTGTACCTTTTTCGGTATACTTAATTGCGTTGGTAAGTAAATTATTAATGATTTCTTTTACATGTGATTTATCTCCTAATAATTCATAAGGAATATCAGGAGCAAAATTCATTTTAAAATCAATTGGTTTTTCTCCAATTCTTGTTGATGTTACTCGTGCCATTTTTGTTATTTCCTCTACATAGTTATAAGATGTTTCTATTAATTCCATTTTATTACTTTCAATTTTGTTGATATCTAATATATTTCCTACTATTTCTAGTAATGTTTGAGAGGCATTTTGGATATCTTCAGTATCTTCTACTACTTCTTTTGGAACTTCTTCTTTATAACTTGCGATATCTTCTGATAAACCTACTATTGCATTTAAGGGTGTTCTAATTTCATGTGACATACTTGATAAAAAATCGCTTTTTGCTCTATTTGCTTTTTCCGCTTGATCTCTTGCCAATTCCATTTTTCTTATCAGTTTTAAGTCTGGATTTTCTATTGTATGATACATTATATATATAATAATTCCAAAAACAGCATTTGATAATAGTATATCAGGATATATATTTTGAATAATTCCTACAGCTATTAATAAAATAATTAGTGCAACTATTGGTATATAGCCTCTTTTATGAATATCTTTTATGTGTAATAAAACTAAAATACCCATAATGAAAATATATATTCCTAAGGTAATAAATACTATATTTACTGCTGGACCTGATGTATATTTTGAATCTCCTATAGAATTAAATTTAATTGGTGATAATAGGATCATTAAGCAAATGAAAAAATTGAGGAAAATATGAATATAATGAAGTGACTTAAATTTATTAATATTTTCTTCTTCGGTAATATTAGAATCAAATGTCGTTATAACAAATGTATAAGTTATGAATATTGTTAACCATAATATAAGGCAGTTTAAAAAAAGTTTTTGAATTATTGTACCTATTATATCTATATTCACTGTAAATACAATTGATAATTCCATAATCATTGATAATATAGAAGCAATTAATAATCTTTTGAAAATTCTATTTTCTACCTTATTTATTTTGTCTTTTTTAAAAAATATTATTGTTGTCATTATTGTATAAAATAGAGCAGATACTGTTAAATATATAGTTCCTTTCATCATACCACATCCTATCATGTCTATTATAGCATAAAAAAACTATAATTGAATCTTATAGTAATTTAACATGGTTTTATGATTTTATCAAAGGCTTTCCTTTTTGTTCTTTTACTTTTTTATTTCCTAATTCTTCTAGTTTTCTAAAGTCATATTTTCCATTTGAAGTATATGGCATTTTTTCAATTTGTTCAAAATAAGATGGTACTTCATAATCAGGTAATTCTTCTTCACATAATTTTTTGATTTCATCATATACATCATTAATATATATATTGTGTTCTAATTCCATAAAAGCCATAGGAACACTTATCGCTTTTTCATCATCTACACCAACTACAACGCATTCTTTTACATAAGGTGAAGATAAGATAACATCTTCAATAGTATCTGGTGCTATTTTAAAGGCTTCTTTTTTGATTAATCTTCTATTTCTTCCTTTTGGAATGATATATCCTTCTGGATCAACTATACATAAATCTCCAGTTTTTACCCATTGTTTGTTATTTTCATCTGTTTCTTTTATTTTTTTTGTTTCTTCTTCATTATTTAAATATTCAATAAATAAATTGTCAGATGAAACATATAATTCTCCAAGTTCCCCATCTTTTAGAGTCTCACCAGTTTCTGGATTTACTACTTTAATCTCTACTCCTTGCATTGGAACGCCAATACTTCCTGGTTTATTTGCAAATAATGGAGAAACAATGGTTGCTCCTAAACATTCATTATTTCCATAACCATTTACAATAGGTTTATCAAATAATTGTTGCATTTCAATTAATTCTTCTGCACTAATTTTATCTCCACCTGACACGAAAGCTTTTGCTCTATCTATTCCTTTTAAGACTCTATTTAACTCTTTTAAATTCTTTTTTAGTTCATTTTTAGAATTTTTATCTTTACTCTTTTGCAATTCATCGATATTACTTCTTAGTTTTTTCAATTGTTCATATATATATCTATAATGTAATGGTGCTGCTAAAGGTAGATCAAATTTTCCTAAATCATTATATACAGTATTTTCATCAACAAATGGGGTCATTTCTGCTTTCATTGTAAATGCCATGCTGCTATAAATTGAATTTCCAAGACCATATATTATAAATGGTGGAACTGCTACATACATTGTCTTTCCTTTATAAAAAGGTAAATCTAAATATGCCATTTTTTGAACTTCTGAATTAAAATTATATTCCGTATGAACGATTTGTTTAGATTTTCCTGTACTTCCACTTGATTGTACTATCAGTGAATGTCTATCTTTTTTAAAATCAATCGGACTTACCTTCACGGTATTTTTTCCTTCTTTGATAAAATCAGAAAACTTAACAAATTTTTTGTCATTTGGAAGGATAATTTTTTTTCCTTCTTTTTTTTCTTTTAACTTTGCTAGTGTTTTCACTACTGGATTTAAATAGTCTTTTGGAGAACATACTACTACTCTTTCTGCATTAATATTGTCTGCTATTTTTTCTACTAAAGGTAATAAATCTTCAAATACCACTACAACTTTACAATTACCATTGTTGATATAATTTATTAAATCTTTTTCTTTTGCTCTTAAATCAATCCATGACATAGTAGCACCAATTTTACTTAATGATAATAAGCATTGTTGTACTAAAGGCATGCATATCGTTAAAATTGCTATATTGTCTCCTTCTTTTACTCCCATACTAGCAAAGGAATTGGCTAAATCATCTGCTGATTCAAATAGTTGTTTATATGTCATAGATGTTCCCATAAATCCGGTTGCTTCTAAGTCTAAATCTTTTTTTGCTTCTTCTGTAACTAATTGATACATTGTTTGTTCAGTATTAAACTGTTTTATTGGTTTTTCTCTCCAAACATTATTTTTCATCAATATTTCCTCCTAAAAAATTTATTTATTATTACTGCTAATTTATTGACTATGATACCATAAATCAATAAAATGTCAATCTATATTCGCTTTGAGTAAATTCTATGATATATTTTTGATTTCTGTTATTGTCTTTCCTGATTTTGTTGCATATAGTATATTAGTAAACATTTGCATTATTGATTTGATCTTTTTTTCTATTTTTATTGATTTTCCTAGGAGGTGATGATTATTCATTCTAATCAAGAAAAATATATTATTGATTTTGTTATTCCTGCAGGTCCTACTGGCCCTGCTAATGGGTTAAATGCTTATGGGGGATTGTATGATTTTGTTCCTACTACTGTGGTTGCTAATCAAACTACTCCTACTATTGTTCCTATTGATGATCAAATGCCTTCTTTTTCTGTTGATTATTCTTCTGATGGAGGAATTACAATTGTTCATGATGGGATTTATGAGATTTTTTATCATCTTACTTTATCTACTCTTATTTCTGATTCTGTTACTATTTTTGTAAAAAATGAGGATACTCCTATTGATGGTACTTCTACTACTGTTGATTTAATTCCTACTAATTCTTTGTTTGTTACGGGAAGTGTAATTTGTCAATTAAAATCTGGGGATAGATTGCATTTAGCTATTTTATGTGGGAAATCTACTACTTTAAATGTTAATTTGAATGATATTTCTTTTACTGTTAAAAAAATTGATATTTAAGTTATTTCTATATAAGGAGTTTTGTTTTATGAATTTTTTTTCGGTTATGGTAATTAGTGTAGTTACTAATTTTGGATTAGCAATGATTAAAGTTATTGGAGGAATTTTTGGTTCTTCTTCTGCTTTGATTGCAGATGGCGTTCATTCTTTTAGTGATTTATTTACTGATTTTGTTGCAATTATTGGAAATTTTCTTTCAAAAAAGCCTCCTGATCGTGAACATCCATTTGGACATCAAAATATAGAATATATTACTAGTTTTTTGATTTCTTTTGTTATTTTTGGAGTTGGATTTTCTATTATTCGAAGAACTTTTTTAGAACCTATTTTTATTCCTAAAGATTTTGTTTTAGTCATTAGTGCAATTACTATTTTTGTTAAATTCTTTTTATCTCATTTTATTTTATGTTGGGGAAAAAAAACGAATAATCAAATTTTGTTAGCAAGTGGAAATGAAAGTTACTCTGATGTTTTTAGTTCTCTTGTTGTTTTGGTCTGTTCTTTTTTGATGAAGTTTTCTGGTCCTGTTTCTTTTTTTCGTTATTGTGATAAAATTGGATCTTTTATTGTTGGTTGTTTAATTTTGAAAATAGGATTGAATATTTTTTTTGAAAATTTAAGTTATATTATTGGTAAAAGTGAACCAGATCCTTATTATCTTGAACAAATTCAGCAAATTTTATTTTCTAATGATTCTGTGATTCAATTAAGAGATTTTGTTTTATTAAAATATGGTGATTCTTATAAACTTACTGGTTCTATTTTAATGGATGAAAATTTAACTCTTTTAGAAGCTCATCAAATTGTGGATGAATTAGAATATAAGATTCGTCATTTTAATCAGAAAATTTGCTATATTACTTTACATATGGAACCTATTTCTACTTCTTAATTTGTTTGTGTAATTATGATAAAATTTGGATCCTTTTTATCATTACCAGCAAAATATTTAAAAGGAGCTGTTCAGAAATTTTATAAATAATTTCTTTACAGCTCCTTTATTCTGCTTCAATTATACCATAATTTTCATCTTTTCTTTTATAAACAATTGTCATTTTATTTGTATCTCTATCTTTATACATATAAAATTGATGTCCTAGTAATTCCATTTGAAGAATTGCTTCTTCTTCATTCATTGGTTTTACTTCAATTTGTTTTCTTTTGATGATTTTATTATTTTTGGTATTTTCTTGTTCTTCTTCTACTTTTGAAAAATCTAGATCAATATTTGTTTTAATCTTTTTTGACATCATTCTTGTTTTGTTTTTTCTTATTTGTCTTTCTAATTTATCTACTGATTTATCTACTGCAGCATAAAAATCATCTTTTGATTCTTCTGAACGTAATATAAATGATTTTAATGGAATGGTAATTTCTACTATTTGTTCTTTATTTTTTACTTTTACCATTACGTTAGCACGTACTGTGTCATTATTTTCTAGATATTTTTCCAGTTTTTTTAATTTTTCTTGGATGTAATTACTCATTGCTGTTGTGATTTTTAGTTTGTCTCCATGAATCACTATTTCCATATTAACTATCAGCTCCTTTATATGTTTAGTGTAGCATAATTCGAAAAAAAAAACTACTATTTTGTACTTGTAGTCTCTTTTATTAGTTTGACATTGATAGCTTGATATCCTTTACTGGTTTCAATTAATTTGAATTCTACTAATTGACCTTCTGATAAAGTTTTATATCCTTCTAATTCAATTGCAGAATAGTGAACAAAGATATCTTCATTTTCTTTAAATTCAATAAATCCATATCCTTTTTCATTATTAAACCATTTCACGCGTCCTATCATCATACTTCTACACCTCACATTTCTACCACACTGCATCTCTATGGTGTTTTTATCTTATCAAATTATTCTTCTTTTTTAAGCATTTTCCTTAATTTGTCATATTCATGGTTGTTTTTTAGGCTTTTTCTGCTTTTTTCGACAAATTTCGATATTTTTTTGATTTTGTTTTACTTTTTATATCTTATTTATTTAATTATTTATTTTTCTTTTATAATTTAAATTGAAGTGGTGAGGATATGAAAAAATGGTTTTTAAAAAATTCAATTTCTTTTGTTCAAGGTTATCAAGATTTTTCTAAAGATGAGCTTGAAAAGTTGCAATATGGTATAGAAGGTCTTTATTTAACTATTACTAAATTATTTATAATTTTTATTGTTGCTTTCTTATTTGGTATTTTTAAAGAAGTTTTGGCAGTTGTAGTTTTTTTCAATATCATTCGTTTTACTGGTTTTGGGTTTCATGCTGAAAAAAGTTATCAATGTTTAATATTATCTTTATTATATTTTGTTGTTTTGCCGATGTTATTTATTAATATTAATTTATCTAATTTTTGGATATTTTTAATTTGTTTAATTTGTATTTTTAGTTATTTATTATTTGCTCCTGCAGATACTGTAAAGAGACCATTACCTAATAAGAAAAAAAGAATTATTAGAAAATTTTCTACAGTATTGATTGGTATTATTTATACTAGTTTCATTTTAGTTTTTTCTCATTCTTTTTTTGCTCCTTTGTTGTTATCTGCTTTAGTGATTCAAGCAATTGTGATTCAACCTGCAATTTACCTGTTATTTGGGCAACCTTATAATAATTATAAAAATTATGTTAAGGCTTAAAATACAATTTGTATTTTAGCATAAATATTTTGTTATTCACTTTATATTGTGAATAACTATAGTAAGGAGGTATGTATTGTGAAGAAAAGAATAGCAAGATTATTAGTAGCTGTTGCTATGTTAGCAACTGGTGCTGCTAGTATGGGATGTCCTTGGTGGTCTGTTGATGAACCAAAAGCAATGGATTCTCTATGTGACTAATTACTATAAAACACCTGTTTTAGGTGTTTTTCTTTGTAATAATTAGTTGTTGAATATAATATTTATCTATAATATCTTGTTTTTGACTTAGCCATTTGTTTTCTTCAATGATTTTTTTGGCAAAATATAATCCATTTCCATGTCCTTTTCCTTTTGAAGAGACTCCTTTTTTATTTCTGTCTTTAAAATTTTTATGTTGTTTATATGTATTTGAAAATACGAAATTTATATTATCTTTTAATTCATAAATTTCTATTAGTATTGTTTTCTTTTTTGTCTCTTTGGCTGCTTCTATGGCATTATCATAATATATTCCTATTAATTTACATAAGGTCCTTATTTCTTTTTCTGTTAGTTGTTTTAATATTGTTTTTGATTCTAAACTTGTGGTTATTGTTAGGTTTATTTTTTCCTTTTGGGCTATTGCTGATTTATAATACATTAGTCCTTTTAATCCTCCCTTGGGAAGATTTTTTAATTGATTAATGATTTCTCCTTCTATATTTATATTGTCTTCTAATATTTCATCTATTTTTTCTTTGACTTTCTTTTCTTTTGTTAGACATCTTAATACTGCTAGTTGATTTTTGTATTCATGTCGGTTTAATTGTTCTTTTTCTATCCAATCTTCAAAGTTTTGTACATATGTAAATAAACTATCATATTCATTTGTTAATTCTTGATAACTATTTTTACTTGCTATAAATAGATATGTTATGCTTAAAAATGTAATCATTATGATTATGTTTATTAGATATTCTCCATTTATTATATTGGAATTTGTTGTTTTATCTGTTAGTGAACTTATTCCTATAATTAATAATATTAAAAATATTGTATTTGTCACTGATTTTTTAGTGGATATTGTTTTATAAAATTTTTTTAATTGCTTTTCTATTTTTCCTATTTTTAACGTTATTATTCCTATCAATGTTACCATTATTGTTGTACTCATATATAAATACCATGTACTTCTTATTTCACTTATACTGAAAAATTGACGAAATATTATTGCAATTATGGCATCTCCTAATGTTGTTATTAACATTACTATTCCGCTAACAATTGTTGATTCTTCTATTTTTATTTTAAATATTATTTTATATATGATTATATTTAAAATAAAAATTGTTACTGAATATATTGCTTGATACTCATTACTATTTAGAAATGTTGTAATTGCACTTAATAAAATTATTAATATTATATTTTCTATTTTTAATTTTACTTGTGTATTTGTTGTTATCTTTTTTATTGCATAATAACCATATAATGACATTATTATAGAGCATAGAAAATTAATACAACTTTCTAACATTATTTTTAAATCCCTCTCTTTTTCTTTTCGACTTTATTTACTTTATTTATGCTAAGCTGTTGAATATAATATTTATCTACAATATCTTGTTTTTGACTTAGCCATTTGTTTTCTTCAATGATTTTTTTGGCAAAATATAATCCATTTCCATGTCCTTTTCCTTTTGAAGAGACTCCTTTTTTATTTCTGTCTTTAAAATTTTTATGTTGTTTATATGTATTTGAAAATACGAAATTTATATTATCTTTTAATTCATAAATTTCTATTAGTATTGTTTTCTTTTTTGTCTCTTTGGCTGCTTCTATGGCATTATCATAATATATTCCTATTAATTTACATAAGGTCCTTATTTCTTTTTCTGTTAGTTGTTTTAATATTGTTTTTGATTCTAAACTTGTGGTTATTGTTAGGTTTATTTTTTCCTTTTGGGCTATTGCTGATTTATAATACATTAGTCCTTTTAATCCTCCCTTGGGAAGATTTTTTAATTGATTAATGATTTCTCCTTCTATATTTATATTGTCTTCTAATATTTCATCTATTTTTTCTTTGACTTTCTTTTCTTTTGTTAGACATCTTAATACTGCTAGTTGATTTTTGTATTCATGTCGGTTTAATTGTTCTTTTTCTATCCAATCTTCAAAGTTTTGTACATATGTAAATAAACTATCATATTCATTTGTTAATTCTTGATAACTATTTTTACTTGCTATAAATAGATATGTTATGCTTAAAAATGTAATCATTATGATTATGTTTATTAGATATTCTCCATTTATTATATTGGAATTTGTTGTTTTATCTGTTAGTGAACTTATTCCTATAATTAATAATATTAAAAATATTGTATTTGTCACTGATTTTTTAGTGGATATTGTTTTATAAAATTTTTTTAATTGCTTTTCTATTTTTCCTATTTTTAACGTTATTATTCCTATCAATGTTACCATTATTGTTGTACTCATATATAAATACCATGTACTTCTTATTTCACTTATACTGAAAAATTGACGAAATATTATTGCAATTATGGCATCTCCTAATGTTGTTATTAACATTACTATTCCGCTAACAATTGTTGATTCTTCTATTTTTATTTTAAATATTATTTTATATATGATTATATTTAAAATAAAAATTGTTACTGAATATATTGCTTGATACTCATTACTATTTAGAAATGTTGTAATTGCACTTAATAAAATTATTAATATTATATTTTCTATTTTTAATTTTACTTGTGTATTTGTTGTTATCTTTTTTATTGCATAATAACCATATAATGACATTATTATAGAGCATAGAAAATTAATACAACTTTCTAACATAATTTTCTAATTCCTTTCTTTTTTCTCTTGATACTGCATCTATTTTATCATTATTTTTAAATGTGATGATATTACTTTTTTTGTTGTAATTTTTTATTTGTTCTATATTTACGGCTATGCTTCTACTGCATTTTATAAATCTGTCATCTAATTTTTTCATAATATTATTTAGTGATCCTTGAATATGAAAGGTATCATATGTTGTTTTGATTGTACATCTTTTACTATCTGATTCTTTTTCTATATATAAAATGTGTTTTAATTCAATGTTGTACATCATATTTTTATATGTATAACGAATTGATTTTGGTCTTTTATCATAATTTTTCATACAAATGGATAAATCTTTTTGAAGATTTTTTTCACAATTATCTAATTTATTAATGAAATCGACTAACATTAATCTTTTTCCTAATGCTTCATATCTATATTCTGGATATGAGGTAATGATGATTATCATTGATACCCAATCATCATATTCTTCTCTAATTAGTCTAGCAGCGTCTAATCCTGATCCTTGTTTTGTTTTGATATCTAATAAATATACTTTGAATCCGTCTTCTGTTTTAGCGTATTGTTTCCATTCACTTGTATATCCATTATATATATGACATTTATAATCAACGTCGTATTTCATCATAAATTTATCAATTTCATGTTTATATTTTTTTGCTAGTATTATTTCATCTTCACAAATAATAAAATTTATCATTTGTTTACCTTCTTTCTTTTTCCAATTTTTTCCAGTTTCTGGATTCAAATAAAAAGAACACTTATTTTGTGTTCGTTTTTAACTATTAGACGTTTTACTTCTTCTCTCTTTTCAATTTTTTCATGAGTTTTTTTGTAATTTTTGGATTTTTTTCTGAAATAATCGTCGTATGAAAAACAAACCATAATACGATAATAAAAATAATTATAAAAACAATTTGTCCTGCGATTGGATCTTTTAATGTATATAATATTGATGCTGATGCAAATAAAAGATTGATACCATATATAATTAATACTGTTGTTCTTTGTGAAAAATTCATTCCTAGTAATTGATGATGTAAGTGTTGTCTATCTGCTTGAAATGGTGGCTTTCCTTTTAGTAGTCTTCTAATGATTGCGAAAAGGGTATCTAATATTGGGATTCCTAATATTGTTACTGGTACAAAGAAGGAAATTAGAGCTGGTCCTTTGAATTCTAATAGTGTAATAATGGCAATGATAAAGCCCATAAAAGTAGCACAATCACCAGCAAAAATTTTGGCGGGATAAAAATTATGTACTAAAAAACCTAAAGTGGATCCTAGCATAATAAATGTTAAAATCATAACTAAGCTTCCATATCGTGCTTGATAGAATCCTATTATTCCTATTGTTATGTAAAAAATGCAACATATTCCACCACTTAATCCATCTAAACCATCTATTAGATTAATTATATTTGTACAGGCAATAATAAATAAGATTGTTAATGGATAAGAAAAAATTCCAAAGTCAAATGAAAATCCAAATGCTGTTATATTATTTAATAATATTTTTCCATAAAATACAATGACAGAGGCTGCGACTAAATGCCCTAGTAGTTTTTGATGGGCACGAATTGGCTTTATATCATCTACTATTCCTGTTAAAATGATGATAAAACTTCCAATTAGAATGGAATTCATACGAATACTTTGTTCACCAAAGAGCATATATCCAAATAAGAATGCTAAAAATATTCCTACTCCACCTAATTTAGGAGTTGTTTTTTTGTGAATATGCCTATGTCCTTCGGCACCAGTTGGAATATCCAGTGCACCTATATGAATTGCAACTTTTTTCATCAAATGAATAATAATTACTGAAAATAAAAATGTAATTAGAACAATTTTGCAGGCATCTAATATTTGATCTTGC
Source organism: uncultured Bacilli bacterium (assembly GCA_947599755.1). Taxonomy (GTDB): domain Bacteria; phylum Bacillota_I; class Bacilli_A; order RF39; family UBA660; genus CANQFO01. Next base: position 7,358 of record CANQFO010000013.1, on the reverse strand, counting down.
ATTTTTTTTCCTTCTTTCTTTCTAAACAAATTATATCAAATATCGACGTGAACGCAAAGAAAAAAACCAATTATTCTTATTTTATTGGCATTGTTCTAATCTTTTAATATTTTCTAGTAAAGTTCCTGTTCCTTCTACTACACAAGTTAGTGGAGATTCGGCAATCAAAACAGGAACTTGTAATTTTTCTTCTAGTATTTCTGGAAGTCCTGTTAGTAAAGCTCCTCCTCCTGTTAAAACGATTCCTTTATCTACAATATCGGCAGATAATTCTGGTGGGGTTTGTTCTAAAACGTTTGTTGTTGCTTTTATAATTTTTTCAATGCTTTCATGAAGAGCTAATTCAGTTTCTTCTTGGGTGATTTCTATTGTATGAGGAAGTCCTGTTATTAAGTTTCTTCCTCTTACTTCTAATTTTTGTTTTTTATCTGGCTTATTAATATTTGCAAAGTTTATTTTTATTTCTTCAGCCGTTCTTTCTCCGATTAATAATTTGTATTTTTCTTTAATATATTTAATTATATCTTGATCAAAAACATTTCCAGCGATTCTCACGCTTGCGGATGATACAATGTCATTTAATGAAAGTATGGCTATGTCTGTTGTTCCACCACCTATATCTACTACCATATTTGCAGTTGGTTTTTGAATATCCATTCCTGCTCCTATGGCTGCTACTTTTGGTTCTTCTTCTATATATACTTTTCTAGCTCCTGTTCTTTCAGCTGCTTCTTTAATGGCATTTTTTTCTACGGGAGTAATATTGGTTGGACAACAAATTAAAATTCTTGGTCTAGAAAATAAATTTTTGGCTTTAATTTTTTTGATAAATGTATTTAACATAATTTCAGTTATTTCAAAGTCTGCAATTACTCCATCTTTCATTGGTTTGATTGCTTTTACTTTTCCTGGAGTTCTTCCTAACATTTCATTTGCTTCTTTTCCTACTGCAATTACTTTTCTGGTTTCTGTGTCAATTGCTACTATACTTGGTTCATTTAAGACTATTCCTTGTCCTTTTATATATATTAGGACATTTGCTGTTCCTAAATCTATTCCAATATCTTTTGCTAACATAGTCTCACGTCCTTTTCTGTTATTATTTTACCATAATTTTTTCTTTTTATAATATAATATATTAAGTTTTTTTGTTTTTATGAAAAAAAGAGTATTGCTACTCTTTGTCTTTCGTGGAACTTGTAATTTCTTTATTTAAATATAGACTTGGGTCTACAATTTGAGCATCTACATATAGTTCAAAATGAAGGTGGTTTCCCATGTCTTTATCTAGTTCGTTTGTTCCACTTTTTCCTATTACTTGTCCTTGCGTTACTGTATCTCCTTTTTTTACCGATGTTTCTGAGAGACTTTGATAAATTGTAATATATTCATTATCGTGTTTGATTTCTATTATTTTTCCTAATGTTTCATCTTCTTTTACATCGCTTACTGTACCATCTAGAACAGCTATTACATCAAATGTATTTTCAGCAGTGAAGTCAATTCCAGAGTTTTGCATATAAGTATCATCATGAAAAATAATTGATTTTTCTTGGGATTCTTTTTCGGCTTTATAATCATAAAAATATTTTCCTATTTTTACTGATGCATCTGTATATGGATTGATCATCTTTGTTGTTGTGTTGATTACTGCAATTTCATTATCTAATATTGTGTTTGAAACATAATTTAAGGACTGTTCATTTGATTGTAGATTTTCATTACTTTTTGTCATTACAATACTTAATGTAAATATGCCAATTACTAATATAGTAATGATTGTTGGAAATACAAAGGACTTTAATTTTTTCTTTTTCATATTTTTCACCTCATTATCAGTTTTTACCAAAAAAAAAGATTTATACTTTTTTTATATAATTTTTATTGAAGTGAATAAATCCATTAAAAAATTAGTAATTAGATAAATCATGGATATTCCTAGTAAAAAGTAAAATACTCTTGCTTGAAGAATTCTATTTTTTTTAAAAATTTGATTGATATTTACGGATTCTAGTGACCATATTACTAAGGCAGTAACAATTATATATAGAAAAAATTTTCCTTGCATTAGTTTTCTTCCTCATATTTTGTGATTTTTTCAATTCTTTTTTTATGCTTTTCTAATGTAGAAGAAGGTGTGGTAATGAATGTTTTTACTATTTCTAGAGCTTGTTCTATCGGTATTTTTTCTGATAGTGCTACGATATTTGCATCATTATCATTTCTTGTTATTTCTGCTTCTTCTTTATCTGTTACTTTTGCACAACGTATTCCTTTTACTTTATTACATGCTATGCTGATTCCTATTCCTGATCCGCATATTGCTACTCCATAATCTACTTCTTTATTTCTTACTCCTTCTCCTAATTTAAATGCATAATCTGGATAATCTGTTGATTCTAAAGAATTTGTTCCATAATCTACTATTTCATATTCTTTTTTTAAATAATTTATTAATTGTTGTTTTAAGTGATATCCTCTATGATCACTTGCTAATCCTAATTTCATATTTTTCTCCTTTTTTTTATTGTACCAATTTTCTGACGAAAAGTCTTTAGTTTTTAATCAATCTAAAAATAAAATTTGAAAATTCCCGCTTGTTTAAATGTGGGAAATCAGTCATTAAAATAAAAATTAACATATGGTGCAATGAATGTATTACTTGAGAGGATAAGGTATGCGTTCAAGTAATGGTTAAACGAAAAGAAATTCCTATACTTCTTTTTTATTTTTTCCACTTAAATGCCACCTAAAATTTTACTTGATGATCTTACAATGCTACTTTTTTAGTATATCAATAATTTTACAAATATCGTTAATCTCTTCATTACCCTCCTAATACAAACTTGCTAATATAAATCAAGTAATTTTTAGAACTTTTTTATAATTCCTCTATTTCTACAAATTATATTTGTTTTTCAATTCTATTATATTACAAAGTTTATAGTATTGAAATAATCTATTATAATTAAAATGACACAACGTTAATTTTTATTTGGTTTGGACAAATTATAGAAAGAAGATATTTTTATTTTTCCACAGTTTCTGTTAATTATTTATTCTTTATCTTTTTTTCCACAAAAATTGTGTATTTTTTGTTTAAAATAAAAACTGCAATTATGCAGTTTCTTTTTGATCAAATCCATATTTTTTATTAAATTTATCTACACGTCCAGCACGTGATGCTCTATTTTGCTTTCCTGTAAAAAATGGATGACATTTGGAGCAAACTTCTACATTAATTGTTTCTTTTGTTGATTTACAGTTAAATGTTTCTCCACAAGCACATGTTACTGTACAATCTTTCATTTCTGGATGAATGTCTTTTTTCATTTTTTCTCTCCTTCCGCCATGACAATTTTTGTCATAGTAATTAAATTGCGTTATTAGTATATCAGATAAATTATGCTTTTTCAAGTTTTTTTATTATTTCTCCTGCAATTTTTTGATATCCTAATTGATTTGGATAAATACTATTGGGATTTGATCGATATAGATTATTGTTTTCAAATAATTTATCTGTTTTTATATATATTATGTCTTTTTTATTTTGGAAACAATTGTTTAATTTATCAATTGCTTGATTGTATATTTGATTTTTTGTTGGATCATGGTAATATCCAATTATATATATTTGATTTGGATAATATTTTTTTATTTCTTTAATTAATTGATTTAGAGAATTATCTATTCTTTTTATTATTTGATTTATTGTTTGTTCATCATTTTTTCTTGAAATACTTAGTTGATAAATTAAATCATTTTTTCCTATTGATAAGGTTAATATTGTTGTCTCTCTTAATGTTTGTTTTAAATTTAAAACTTGTTTTTTTAATTTGATTTTTTTATTTAATTGAATGTTTTGATTTAGTGTCTCAATTGATAATGTTGGATCGGAAAATGATTTTATGTAGCGATTTAATTGATGGTTTTTTTGGAGATAATCTTTTACATAATCACTATAACCATAATCGATTCTGCCAAATGAATCTTCTCCTAAAGCGAAAGAGTCTCCTAAAGAGGTATAGTTTATATTATTTTTATTGTTTCCTTGATAGATTAAAAATATTAATAAACATATCCATAAAAATATTAACAATTTATAGTGCTTTTTTATTTGTTTCATATTTCCTCCATTATATACATTATTCTAAAAAAAGAAATATAACTTATTTTATTATATTTCTTTTATGGTAATTTTAGCACCTACGCTTGTTAATTTTTCTACGATTTGTTCATATCCTCTTAGGATATGTTCTACATTGGTTATTTTTGTTTTTCCTGTTGCGATTAAACCTGCGATTACCATAGATGCTCCTGCTCTAAGATCTGTTGCAACTACGGTTGTACCAGTTAATTTTGTTGGTCCAACAATGGTTGCAGTTTGATTTTTTATTGATATATCTGCTCCTAATTCTCTTAAGTAAGGAATATGCATAAAACGATTTTCCCATATTGTTTCTATAATTTTTGATTTTCCTGTACTTTGGGTTAGTAACACTGTTAATGGTTGTTGTAGATCTGTTGGAAATCCAGGGTATACTGCTGTTTTTATCGTTGAAGATTTATATTTTTCTTTTTTGGATACGATTACATAGTCTGCTCCTACTTCTAGATCTACTCCTATTTCTTCTAGTTTGGATAATAGTGAATCAATATGTTCTGGAATAATATTATCTATTTTTAAATTTTTTCCACATAAAGATCCTGCAATAATATAAGTACCTGCTTCTATTCTATCAGGAATTACTTCATGAAAGCATTGATGTAGATATTCTACTCCTTCTATTTTTATTGTTGATGTTCCGGCTCCTGTTATTTTTGCTCCCATATTATTTAAAAAAGTTGCGACATTTACAATTTCTGGTTCTTTTGCAGCATTGTCTATAATGGTTGTTCCTTTTGCCTTGGTTGCGGCTAACATAATATTAATTGTTGCTCCTACTGAAGCGATATCTAAATATATATTCGCTCCTTTTAATTCTTCTGCTTCAACAATATATTTATTTCTGTCTACTGTTACTTTTGCTCCTAAAGCTTCGAATCCCTTTAAATGCTGATCAATTGGTCTTGCTCCGATTGAACAACCTCCTGGGAAGTACATTATTGCTTTTTTATATTTTCCTAATAATGCTCCCATAAAATAATAAGAGGCCCTTAGTTTTTTAGAATAGCTTTCTTCTATTTCAATGTTTTTCATTTCTTGGGGATCGATTACTATGCTTTCACTGGCACGATGAATTTTTACATTTAAAGTGGTTAAAATATCACATAGTGCTTCTGTATCTGTAATTTCTGGGATATTACATATGGTTGCTTGTTCATCTGTTAATATTGCTGCTGGAATTAAAGCAACTGTTGCATTTTTTGCTCCACTAATTCTAATGGTACCACTTATTTCTTTTCCACCATCAATTTCCATTATTTTCATTTTTTACCTCCACTTCTGTTTGCTGTTACTATATTTTATCTCTTTGTACCAAATAAAGTTACAATTTCATCTATTCTTTGTTTAATTGATAATTCTCCACTACCAATTATTTTTCTTGGATCATATATATTTTCGTTTTCATTTAAGTATTTTCTTACTGCTTTACTCCATACAATTTGTAAATCTGTATTTACATTTATTTTTGCTATTCCACAAGAGATTGCTTTTTTTATTTGATCATCTGGTATTCCTGATCCTCCATGTAAAACTAGGGGAATAGGAATTTCTTTATTAATGATTTTCATGAGTTCAAAATCTAGCTTTGGTTTTTGTTTATAGATTCCATGGGCACTTCCTAATGCTGGTGCTAGAGCATCTACTTTTGTTTGTTCATATAATTTTTTGCATTCTTCTAAAGTTGCATTTTCTATTGTACTTGTGATATTATCTTCTGATCCTCCAATATGTCCTACTTCTGCTTCTACACTAATTCCTTTTTTATGAGCATATTCTACTACTTCTTTGGTCATTCTAATATTTTCAGATAATTCATGTTTTGATGCATCAATCATGACTGAACTAAAGCCAGCATCGATTGCTTTTTTACATACTTCAATATTACTTCCATGATCTAAATGTAGACATACAGGAATTGTAATTTTTAAGTCTTCTATTAATCCTTTTATCATTTGTGTAATTGTTTTGAAGCCTCCCATATATTTGGCAGCACTTTCACTTACTCCTAAAATTATAGGAATTTTTTGTTCTTCACATTTTTCTAAAATATATTTTGACCATTCTAAATTATTTATATTTAAGTGTGGTACGGCATATTTTTCTTTTTTTGCTTTCATTAGTATTTCATTCATGTTTACTAACATCTAATCACCCAATTTAATGATAAAAAAATATTATTTTTTTGTCAATAATTTGGCTATTATATTATTAATCGTTTATGTATAATTAGTAAAATATGTTATTTCTCACTCATTTTGCACATAATCATAATTTTTCCCCTAGTTTGATAGTTGTATACTGGAATTATCAAAAAAATCTTACTTTTGTACTTGTTACGTACCTAAAAAATTTTATTTAATGCAAAGCTTTATAATGGTTATTAACTGCTACTGAAAAAATTTTTGTAAAGTAAAAAATTAATGATAGTACGCGTTTTTAGCAAAAACTGTAATTTTGTCCTTTAGAGAAGACAAAAATACAATTTGTGACGTTTTTTTCCTAAGTAGATATTATTGTATATAAAAAGATACTTAATAGACAGTACCTTTTACTTTATAGATATTATATTTTTTATCTTTTTACATTGATACAACTAGATGCTTTTCAGTATACATCAATACAAGAATATTTCTAAATACTTTTGTTTTTTTACTTTATGCCTGTTCAAAATTAATCGTATATACTGCATTAGAAAAAGTTACGGAGTTAGTTGGTAATGTAGTCATTGAAGCTTGAATACCAAAGGCTATTTCTATTTTCTTTTTCTCTTTTGCAAGTAATAAATCCCCAGTTTGCACTTGGATATCTGTATCATCCCATCTAAAAACTTTCCACAAATTGCTTTTCACCAATGTAGAATCTGTAGTTGCATTAGTTCCTGTTCCAGAAAAAGTTGGTTCCTTATAATCTATTGATGATACTTTAGCACTAATTTCTCCCTTATTTTCTATATAAATTTGACAATCAACATAATCATTTGGGGCTTGAAAACTAAATCCTGATATTGTGATTGAGCTCCCATTAATTACTATTGTAGGGTTAGTTGCATACCCATTCATATGGCAAGAATCTTTTTCGAATACAATATTCCATGAGGTTTGACTGGATTGGACTGATGCATTAGTTTTGATCTGTAATTGTTGACTTAATGCTGCATAAGCAATACTTATTCCTATTATGGATAGAAATA
>CANQFO010000012.1 GCA_947599755.1 uncultured Bacilli bacterium | reverse complement strand
TCAATGAGAACAGATTTACAGTCTGTCGCGTTTAGCCACTTCGCTACCTCTCCAAAAAAAATGGTGCCGAAACCAGGACTTGAACCCGGAACCTACTGATTACAAATCAGTTGCTCTACCAATTGAGCTATTTCGGCATAAATGGTGGGCGATGAGAGACTCGAACTCCCGACCCCCTGCTTGTAAGGCAGATGCTCTAACCAACTGAGCTAATCGCCCAAAATAAACCAATTGACAGTATTAAATATACCAATGTTTAACTTTTTTGTCAATATATTTTTAATTTTTTATATTTCTTTCAGCCATTATTTCTTTATTTTTCTTATCTATCCATACATTTAACATAACTTTTAACGTTGAAAAACCTGAAACAGTTTCCTGAATAATAGGAATATTATTTTTTTCCATTTTATAATCAAAACCCTTAATACTTAGCTTAATTTGTTTTTTATCTTCATTTATATCCAAAATTCGTACATAAATTTTTTCACCAATTTTTACATAATCTTGTATATTTTTAATATATGTATTAGAAATTTCAGAAATATGAATTAATCCCGTATAATTCTCACCTAAATGAACAAAAATTCCATACTTCTCAATTCCTGTAACATAACCTATCACAATCTCACCTATTTCATACTTTGACATTTTGATCCCCAACTCCATAATAATTGTACCAACTTTCCACTTAAAAGTCTATTAGTAATAACAATAAAGTACTTTCCATAAAAAATAAATTTTATTACCTATTAATTTACATCTTAAAACATACATGATATACTTTCTTCAGTAATACATTTTATTATACCTATTATCTTAAATATAATGAAAGGAATGAAAATATTTATGGAAAAAGAAGATGTAAAACTAAAAATACTATCATTAATTGAAAAAATAAGACCCTTTTTAATTAATGATGGAGGAAATTTAGAATTTATTGACTATAAAGATAATATTGTCTACGTTCGCTTAACTGGTGCCTGCCAAGATTGCCCAATGATTGATACTACTTTAAAAGATGGAATTGAAGAAATCATTATCAACGAAATTCCAGAAGTAAAAGAAGTAAAAAATATAGATAAAATTTAATTATCAATAGATAATAAAATTTCATCGTTTAGAGCCAATCAATTTCTTTGATATCTACTCTTTTTTCAATTATATAATAAATCATACTTAAATATTGCTCATATTCATCAATACGATCAATAATTTTTTTAATTTTATTTTCTTCCACTTTTCCATCAATAATTTGCTCATATAAATCAAAATAATAACTAGGATATAACAATCTTCCATAAATACGATAATAACCTCTTACCGTACATTGAACTTGATTAAAAATACGTTCTAATTTTGATGAACTATAATCCTGTTGAATAAAAATATATTTTAAATACTCTGCAATATCTCGTTCAGGATAATCAACAACAACATTAATTGGATTTAAAAAATCATCTTGATTAATTCTTTTATGACATAGAGCCAAACGTTCTATACCAGGTTGTAATGTTATATCATTATAACTAACATAAGCAATTGCCGCCTCTGCCATACCAATAAAATAATCTATACTTTCATCAATTAAAAGAAACTTTCCATAGATATGATTCATTTGATATTCAAAATAATCATTTTTTTGTTGCCATAAAAAAGCCCAATCTTTATGATTACTAATATTTTTACCTTCAACAACATACTGTATTTTAAATATAGCACTTTCTAAATTAATAACATGATTATTTTTTTTCAATAAAACATAATAATTTCCATTATATGGAGTAAATAATTGATGATTTCTATTAAAAACAAAAGAATAATATTGATGATTTTTATTTAATAAATGATATACATCAATAATTTCTTTTTCATTATATATTTTTTCAAATAAATAAACTTCGTTTTTCACTTTTATAATTTTTCTATCTTTCCAACGAAATATAGAAATATTATCAAAATTATAGTAATACATAATAGTATTTTTCATTTTCATCAACTCATTAAATTATATGTGATAATCTCAAAAAAACGTACTTAACTTAATTTAATTAGCAAATTATCTATACAATAAAATAAATCATATTTTATAAATATTTTTACACTTTAAAAGAATGAAAAAAACTTTTCATTCTTATCAACACAAATCTCTATAAATTTACAAAATATATATCATCTTAATTTAGGAGAACTAGAATCAATTACGCCATCAATTTCACTAATTTCAGTTTTAGCCCGTTCAATTTGATGCCGTCGAGCACTAATCTCTTGAGATATTTTTGCATTTGCTTCTAGAATTTCCTCATTAAATCTCTTCAAACGATCCACCGCTTGATCACGCTCATTATTCGTTTTCTTTTCCTCAGCATAAACCTGTTCAGCAGTTGAATGCAACTGTTTATTTTCTTCTTTAAGTTTCATTGTTCTGGCTAATATATCACTTAAATCATTATAGTTAGAAGCTTTTTCCAAAGCTTGTTCCAAATCTTTTGGCGTAGCATCACTAAGATCAAATCGCAAATTTTTATTTTCTTCATGAACAGAATTCTCTAACCCAGAACTAATAGCATCATCAAAAACAAACTTTGAAATATCTTGAGAAGAATTATCACCTTGTTCTGAAACAATAACAGATTTTTGTTTTTCACTTTCCCCATAGATAGATTGAACTTCTTCTGGAGAAATATTTTGAGCTTCACTTTGATCAAAATTATCCCCAATTTCTGAAAATTTAATAGGAGAAGAATCACCTTGTTGATAATCCTCATTAACATCAGATGCTAGATCAGGCAAAGCTTGTTCCTCAACAGGATTAACAGAAAAATTAAGTTCAGCAGAATCATCATTCTGATCTGTAGTCGAAAAACGATCAATATGAGCAGAACCCTCTCCATATTTTTTCACAAAATTATCCTCAGATATTTTCATAGGAGCATTGACATCCATTTCCTGCAAATTAAATTGACTATCTACCATATTTTTAATTTCTTGCTCATCAGGAACTGCTATTGAAGATTGACCATCCACATCAGAATTCTCCGAATGTTCCATTACAACAGGTGGAACTTCTTTATAAATAATTTTGCTATTTTCTCTAACATTTACTATCATTTCAGGTTTCAACTTAATAGCCCGAGAATCAACATCCCTTTCAGATGGATATTCTCTTGGTAAAAATTGAACCCATTGACTCATATTAGAAATAATAGGAGTAACCTCATTTAACTCTTTTTCATTTTCAACAGAAAAAATAGAAGTAACTTCATTTCGTTGTTGTGTCAAAAATTTTTCAAATCTATTAAACACGTTATAAAATGAACCTTGCTTAAATCTAATAACTTTAGGTAACCCAACTTTTACTACAGTACCACCAAAATCTTTTAAATTAACGTTGTTTAACTCCATAATTTAAACCTCCCTTTATACTATTCAGATTTGGATAATTCTCGTAATACATCCTTTACACGATTCCATTCTTCTTCATTATCCACACCCAATAATTTAGCTTCTCCAGAAGAACGATCAACATTAGAAACATAAACAGTTATATTATCATGTTCATCTTTTTCATTTTTTGTATAAATCACATATTCCTTATTTGTATCTTTAAATTCAAAAGCAAGAATTACCTCAACTTCTTCTATTGAACCATCATCCGATACAATAGACATTACTTTTTTTTCATAATCCTGATTTTCCATACTCAAAAATCCTCCCCTTATTATATTCATTATAATTCTATTCTATCATAATTTTCATCAAAAACAAGACCCTATTTAACTTTTTTAATTAAAAAAGTCTTAGCACCATAACTACAATACTCCTTTTTATACTCCTCTAAATACTGAATATCATTAATAGAATTTACTCCTTTACTATAACTATCATTAAATCCTTTTAATCTCACCTTTTCATAAGAATAATCCCCAAAAACATAATCATAATTATCAAAATAATCAGTCATTTTATCTTCTAATTCTACTAAATTAATCATCCCCTCATTCCCTTCAATAATTTCATAAACTTTGCCATGAACCATTATTTTTTCCATATTCCATACACCTCTTTATTATCATGAAAATATTTCTTTAGACTGATTATATCATATTTAAATTTCAAATACCAAAATTCCCTATACTATCTCTACCTAATAATATTACCATATCAAATAAAATATTCTATATAAACAGTAAAATTTTCTATAATACTATCATTCCTGAATTGAAGTAGAATAAATAGGAGAATTTTTTTCCATTCCATTAATATAATATTCCGGTACTCTACCTTGAATAATTTTAATAGTCAATGGAGCATCAATTTCAATAATACTATTTTTAGACATTACAGGCATCGTAACCTGCTCTTCCACTTCTACATGAACACTTACCTCAATAACTAAATTATTAATCCCATAACTAGTTACTTTTGTATTTAAATTAGTCTGAACTTGTCCCAAAAAAGACATTCGAATAGGAATAGTAGGCCCAATATTAACAAACAAAGAATTTCCACGTAAAGATCCCATTGGTATTTCACATAATACCCCATTTTTAATTTTTAAAAATTTTCCTCTCTTAAAATTATCAGAAATTTGCAATTGTTCTACCTTACCATCTTCTAAATTTAATAATCGATCTTGAATAACCTCATTAATTTTTTTTAAAAGTAGATTTACCTCTTTAGTATTATAATTCAATATCTGTACCTCTCCCTCATTATTTTTAGAAATTTCAAATAAATCTTTTTCCATATTTTTTGATATCACATCATTAACAGCATAATTGACTACATTACTAGCAAAACGTTTTGTTTCCACATTAACATAACGATATAAAATAGGGCTTAATTTTTTTCCAAGAATTTGTAACAAAAAAAAAGAAGAAATAACCGTAGAGAATAAAAAATAAAAAATCACTTTCCCTTTATTCATGGTAACCCAATTTTTACTAAAATAACATCTTCTCCAATTTTAGTAATATCTTTCCATAATATCTCTGTATCACTTTCCCTATTCAATGAAAAAAAATTTTTATTTGCTTCAATTACTAATGATTCAATACTCCCATTTTCTAAAACATTAACATCAATTATATTACCCACATTTCTTCCATCTATTACATTCACAATATTTTTAGTTTGCAAATCAGATAATCTCATTATAACACCTACTTGAAAATCTCTTTCTAACTAATTATATTACTCTACATCATTTTATATGATCTACTTTAATACTTTCTTTAATTGTTTAATTGCATCTTTTTCCAATCTAGATACTTGAGCTTGACTAATACTTAATTCTTCAGCAATCTCCATTTGCGTCTTACCAACTACAAATCGTTCATCCAAAATAAATTTTTCTCTTTGATTCAAATGATCAATAGCACTTTCTAACGCCAAACGATTAGAAAATTCTTCACTATTTGTTTTTTTATCTTCAATTTGATCATACAAATAAATAGTATCTCCCCCATCATTATAAATAGGCTCATACATACTAATAGGCTCTTTTAAAGAATCAAGAGCAGAAACAATTTCATAAGGAGTAACATTTAATTGATCAGCAATATACTCAGTAGTAGGTTCTTGACCTGTTTGAGATAAATATTGCTCTTTTAATCTTAAAGTCTTATAAGCAATATCTTTTAAAGATCTACTCACTCTAATACTATTATTATCACGAATATATCTTCTTACTTCTCCCAAAATCATAGGAACTGCATAAGTAGAAAATTTCACTTCATGAGATAAATCAAAATTATCAATAGCTTTCAACAATCCAATACAACCAATCTGAAATAAATCATCCATATTTTCTTGACGATTATTAAATTTTTTTAAAATGGAAAGAACCAACCTAAGATTCCCATTAACCAATAATTCTCTAGCAAACTCATCCTTTTCTTTTACTCTCTTAAATAACTGTATCATTTCTTCATTTGTTAAAACATCAATATCATTGGTATTAATTCCACTAATTTCTACTTTATATTTTGACATAAAAGCCTCCCATCAATATATTGATAAGAGACTAAACTTTTTATTCATAAAAACTCAAAATTTTCATTCTTCTAAATAATTTTCCCCTTTATGAGGTTCTGTTCTCAACAAACCAGGATAATCTTGTTGTCTCAATGCCTCATAAATTACAATTGCCACACTATTAGAAACATTAAGAGCCCGTACTTTATCCGTCATAGGAATACGCATACAATAATCTAAATTTTTTCGCAAAATTTCTTTTGGAATTCCTGTAGATTCTTTTCCAAAAATAAAATATAAATTCTTATTTTCAAAATTACGGTAATCAAAACTTGTATGAGGCTTTTTTCCATACCGAGTAAAATAATAATATATTCCTGGATTATTTTTTTGAAAATCATCAAAATTTTCATATACTTCATAATTTAATTGATCAATATAATTTACCCCACATCGACGCAAAGATTTATCATCAAGAGAAAATCCCAATGGTTTAATGAGATGTAACCTAGTATCCGTTGCCACACAAGTACGCATAATATTTCCCGTATTTTGAGGAATTTCTGGCTCATACAACACAATATTATTCATTTTTACCTCCATATCTACATAAAAAGAAAACTAATCTTGTAATCGATTCATTTCAAGAAACTGTTTTGTCTCCACTGCAGTAAGCTGATCCGTTGCACTACCTTGTAAAAGAGTCTTAATTTTTCCATCCTCAAAAACAACCAAAGCCGGATAATTATCCGTTAACAAAACTCGATATGGATACTGCTCATTAAACCAATGAATAAATTCTTCACTATTACTATCACTTAAATTTAAATACACCATTTGATTTTGAAGAGAATTTTCTATAATAATTTCTTTTAATGTTTTTTCATAATTTCTACAAATCATATTTTGTGCAGTACAAATATATAAAAAAGTTGTTGGATTTTCTAAAATATAATGATCTAATTCTTCATCAGTAATCTCAGATATAACACCACGAATAACAGGTGTTTCCTTTTGATAATTTTCATAAACATGATACCAATTACAAAAATACAACGTAATTGCAATACTAACAAAAAAAAGTAATGCTAAAAGAAAGTAATTTTTGGGACAAATTTTATTTTTCTCTTTTCCCTTCATATCTTATCCCTCCTATTCACTTTTCATTTTATCATAAAAGTAATTTTTTTTATAGATAAAAATAAATTATTAAATTTTAATTTACAAAATTAACAACAATTAAAAATACAATGATGATTTTAATTTTCAAGTTCACATTCTTTTCTCAATTGAATTAATTTATCTTGAAATTCTTTTGGAGGATCTACTTCAAAAAAAAGTTCCTTCTTAGTTCTAGGATGATTAAATCTTATACTTTTTGAATGAAGCATTTGCCCAAATTCAGTTGACTTTTTTCTATTATATAAAGGATCATTTACCACTGGATGAGAAATATAAGCCAAATGTACTCGAATTTGATGAGTTCTTCCTGTTTCCAACTTGCATTCAATCAAAGTATTATTTTTAAATTGTTCAATAACTTTAAAATGAGTAATTGCACTTTTTGAATTTTGAAAAGTAACAGCCATTTTTTGTCTATTTTTTGGATCACGCCCAATTGGAGCATCAATCGTTCCAGTCCGATGATGAATTCTTCCCTCTACAATAGCTAAATAATGCCTATCCACTTCCTTATTTGCTAACATTTGAGACAATTTTTCATGAGTCCATTCATTTTTTGCCACCAACATTAACCCCGTAGTATCTTTATCAAGGCGATGAACAATTCCTGGACGATTACTTTCTCCTCCTTTTAATTGACAATGATAAAGTAAAGCATTTACTAATGTTTTTTGATAATGACCAGGTGCAGGATGAACAACCATATCATTAGGTTTATTTAACACAATTAAATCATCATCTTCATAAATAATATCTAAAGGAATATTTTCTGCATCGATATGAATTTCATCAGTCAAAATATCCTCTATCATAATACAATCATTTTTTTTGACAAAATAACTATCATTTACTTTTTTATGATTAACTGTTATTTTTCCTTCCTTTATAAGTTTTTGAATTTTACTGCGAGATAATTCTAATTTATCTACTAAATACCTATCTAATCGTACATTTCCATCATCAGTTACTACAATCATATTTTACTCCTATCTTTCATATTTTCAATTTCTAACTCTTATGACTATTCTAATTCAAATGCACCAGTATAAAGTTGGTAATACTTCCCTTTCTGTGCAATTAATTGATCATGATCTCCTCTTTCAATAATTTCTCCATTTTCCAACACCATAATAGCCTCCGAATTACTTACTGTAGATAAGCGATGAGCAATAACAAAAACTGTCCTCCCTTGCATGAGCTTATCCATTCCATCTTGAACAATCTTTTCTGTTCTCGTATCAATACTACTAGTTGCTTCATCTAAAATCATAACGGGAGGATTAACTAAAGCAGCTCGAGCAATTGCAAGCAATTGTCTTTGTCCTTGTGAAAGAGACGATCCATTATCATTTAATACCGTTTGATAACCATTTGGTAAAAGACAAATAAAATGATCAGCATTAGAAAGTTTAGCAGCTTCTATACATTCTTCATCTGTTGCATCTTTTTTTCCATAACGTATATTATCCATAATTGTCCCCGTAAATAAATTAGTATCTTGTAAAACCATTCCTAATGATCTTCTCAAATCCTTTTTCTTTATCTTATTAATTTCAATCCCATCATAAATAATTTTTCCATCATCTATATCATAAAATCGATTAATTAAATTCATAATAGTTGTTTTTCCTGCACCCGTTGCTCCAACAAAAGCAATTTTCTGACCTGGCTTAGCATAAAGAGTAATATTTTTCAAAACCTTTTTTCCTTTTACATAACCAAAATCAACTCGATTAAATCGAACATCCCCTCTTAATGGAATATATTCAACGTTTCCATGATGATGTGGATATTTCCAAGCCCATATACCAGTAAATTCATTACTTTCTATAAATTTTCCTTGTTCATTCTCTTTAGCAAAAACCAAAGTTACATAACCATTATCCTGCTCACTTTTCTCATCCATTAATTCAAAAATACGAGATGCACCTGCCAAAGCCATAATAATCATGTTCACTTGTCCTGTAATCTGATTAATTGGCATAATAAAATTTTTCGTTAATTGTAAAAATGAAATAATAATTCCCGTAGTTAATGCAGTTGATCCCCCTATAGCAATCGCTCCACCTACAGTTGCTACAATAATATAAACAATATTTCCAATATTTGCCAAAATAGGCATCATAATACTTGCATAAACACTAGCTTGAATAGAATTGTTACACCATTGTTCATTTAATCGATCAAAGCTTTTTTTACTTTCTTCCTCGTGAGTAAATACCTTAATAACTTTCGCTCCATCAATCATTTCTTCAATATAACCATTCAATTTTCCCAAAGAATCTTGTTGACCAATAAAATATTTTGAAGCAATATGAGTAATTCTTTTAGAGATTTGCAACATAACAATTACCGAAATAACTACTACAACAGTAAGAGATAAACTCAAATAAAGCATAGCACAAAACACAGAAATAATAGTAATTACTGAAGAAATCAATTGAGGAATACTTTGACTAATTAACTGTCTTAATGTATCTGTATCATTTGTATAATGACTCATAATATCTCCATGACTATTTTCATCAAAATAACTAATTGGAAGAGTTTGCATATGATTAAACATTTCATCTCTTATATCTTTTAATACCCCTTGAGAAATATTTACAATTAAACGATTATAGAAATAATTAGCCAAAACCCCAATAAAATAAATTCCACCCATGATGAATATTAATCTCAATAATCCATCATAAATAGGATTCTGTTCTTTTAACATTGGAGTAACATAATCATCAACTACTATCTTAATAAATACTGAACCAAATACTCCTGAAATAGCACTAATAATGATACAAACAATAACAAAAATAAATGTCTTTTGATAATTTTTAAAAATATATTGAATAAGTCTCTTCACTGTTCCTTTGACAAAACGACTCCTATTTTGCTTCACTATTCTTTCCTCCTTTTTTTCCAAAATCTATATTTCTATTTACACCTTTTACTTGAGATTCATACACTTCTTGATAAATTTTATTAGTCTTTAATAACTCTTTATGAGTTCCTATGGCATCAATTTTTCCATTATCTAAAACAAGAATTTTATCAGCATCTTCCACAGAAGATATTCTTTGAGCAATAATAATCTTAGTCATTTTGGGAAGATATTCTTTAAATGCTTTTCTAATTTGAGCATCTGTTTTGGTGTCTACTGCACTAGTTGAATCATCTAAAATTAAAATTTTAGGAGATTTTAAAAGTGCCCTAGCTATACAAATTCTCTGTTTTTGACCTCCTGATAAATTAGTTCCTCCTTGATCAATATAAGTTTCATATTGATTTGGAAGTTTCTCAATAAAATCCGCTGCTTGAGCTAAAATACAAGCATTTTTGATTTCTTCCATTGTAGCATTCTTCTTTCCCCAAGTTAAATTTTCTATAATCGTTCCAGAAAATAAAACATTTTTTTGTAACACCATAGCAACATTATCTCTTAAAAATTTCAAATTATAATCTCTAACATCTTCTCCTCCCACTAAAACTCTTCCCTTTTCTACATCATATAATCTAGGAATTAATTGAACTAAAGTTGTTTTACTACTTCCAATTCCACCAATAATTCCTATAGTTTCTCCAGATTTTATATTTAAATTAATTTTTTTTAAACTTAATTTTTCTTTATCCTTTACATAACTAAAATCTACTTGTTCAAATCGAATACTACCATCCTTCATTTTCGTTAACCCATTCTCATTACTATCCAAATCAACTTTTTCATTCAATACCTCCACAATTCTTTTTGCAGAAGGCAAAGAAATCATAATCATAACAAAAACCATAGATAAAGTCATTAAACTATTTAAAATTTGCATAGTATAAGTAATTAAACTAGTTAAATTTCCTGTAGTCATTTGACCACTAATAATCAAATGAGAACCTACCCAGGCAATAAACAATGTACAAAAATAAATTGAAGTTTGCATAAAAGGACTATTAAATGCTAATATTTTTTCTGCCTTACTAAAATGATCATAAATATCCTTAGATACATAAGAAAATTTTTCTATCTCCTGATCTTCTTGTACATAAGATTTTACCACTCTTATTCCTCTTATATTTTCTTCTACTACATTATTTAATTTATCATATGTTTTAAATACATATTCAAATAAAGGATGAGCTTTTAATGCAATAAAAATTAATCCCAATCCTAAAAACGGAATAACACATAAATAAATAAAAACAATTTTTGGATTAATAATAAAAGTCATAATCAATGCAAACAATAACATAAATGGTGCTCTAATAGCAATTCTTATAATCATTCCATATGCTTCCTTTACATTCGTTACATCCGTTGTTAATCTAGTAACTAAACTAGCATTTGAAAATTTATCCACATTAGCAAAGGAAAATTTTAAAACTTGATAATACATATCTTTTCTTAAATTTTTAGCAAATCCACTACTAGCAATAGCTGAATACTTGGCAGAAAAAGCCCCACAAAAAATAGCCATAATAGCAAAAACAACCAACACTATACTCAAACTATATACTATCTGCAAATTCCCTTTATTAATGCCATTATCAATTAAATAAGCCATAATAAAAGGAATTAATACATCTAACATTACTTCTCCTGTAATAAATATAGGAGCTAAAATAGATGCTTTTTTATATTCTCGAATACTTTTAGATAATTGCTTGATCATATTTAACAAACACTCCTTTCATCATTCTTATCATTTTAAAAAACAAAAATAATAGAAATTAAATAAACTGATCAATTAAATTTTTTTCATACATTCCTGATTTAGCTTTTTCTATTATGTTTACGATTTTCTTTGCCATAGATAAAAACATAGAGAATCAAAAAAAGAATACCCAATGTAATTGCTATATCTGCAAAATTAAAAACAGCAAAATGATATTGAAAAAAAGTAAAAGACAAATAATCAACTACTCTATAATACAAAATTCTATCAATTAAATTACCAAATATTCCCCCCATAATTACGCCAACTAATCCTTGAATTTTAGAATCTATCATAGCTTCTTTTCGAATATATTGATCAATAAAAAATAAACAAATCATACTGACCAAAATTAAAAAAAACGTTTGATTTTTTAAAAGAGAAAAGGCAGCTCCTTCATTTTCAATATAATAAAGAGAAAAAAAATTAGGAATGACAATAATTTCTTGTAATAAAATCATTTTCGTTTTAACCCATAATTTAATCACTTGATCAATAATTACAATTATTGCAGCAATACAATAAATTTTTTGTCTAGCTAAACAATTACTTTTATCTTTTTGAATATCTTTTATTTTAACTTTTATCCAATTTTCTTTTATCTTTTTCTTCTTCATTACTTTCTCCTACCTGTATTTTCTTTATTTTTTCAGCAACAATTTGAGTTTGATTCAACCGTTTTCCCACTACTCCCCTTATTTTTAATAATTGTCCTCTTTCTAAATTCATATTTTCATCATATACTCCAGGAAACAAAGTATATTCCATCGTAGCTGTTTCATCACTTCCTGTTAAAAAAGCCATTCTTTCTCCATCTTTAGTAGTAATAACTTTAATTTTATCTACCAATATAAGAGTATCAACTTTTTTATAAAAATTTCTCTCAGCCATATTTAAAGAAATACAAGAAGGATTTGATGCCCTAAACATAGTTGTAGGATGAGAAGAAAGATAAAAACCAAAAACTTCTTTTTCTTTTTCTAACAAAAAACTACTCTCATATTCTTCTTTAATTTCAATATCCGGTTTCATCACAAGAGATGGATCAATATCTTTTGTTAATTCAGCATAATTAAACAAACTATCTAAATTATCCATTAAAGTTCTTCGATTATACCCAAATTCTTTAAACACATCTGCATAAATTAAAACTTCTAAATTTTTCTTTCCAACACCTTCTATATATAATCTACTAAAACAATCATAAATATCAATAAATTTTTTTCCTAATTTAGCTTTTTTTATCTGTTGAGATACCACAGTACCAATAGATTTAATATTAGAAATTGGATAAATGATTTTATCATTTCTCACAATATAACGAGTTTCACTTTCATTAATTGTCGGTTTCTCTACTTCAATTTGATTAGCTTTTGCCTCCATAATATATTCATGAGTTTTTGCTTCACTTCCAATTACATTTGTTAACAAATTTGCAAAAAAAATAGTTTTATAATGATATTTTAAATAAGCCATTTTATAAGCAATTAAAGAATATGCAACCGAATGAGAACGATTAAATCCATATCCAGCAAAATTCAAAACTAAATCAAATATTTTTTTAGCTTGTTCTTTTTCATGACCATTTTGCATACTTTTCTGAATAAATTTCTCTTCTTCATTTCTTAATAAATCCACTTTCTTTTTACTCATAGCACGCCTTAAAATATCTGCCTCACTCAAAGAATAACCTGCATAAATATTAGCTAATTGCATAATTTGTTCTTGATAAATTAAAATTCCATATGTACTTTTAGTAATTTGTTCCAAACAAGGATCAATATAAACAATTTTTTCTTGGTGATGTTTTCTTCTAATATAAAGATCAATATTTGGTGCTGCCCCTGGTCTAAAAAGTGCAATGGCTGCAAAAATATCTTCAAAAGTATTAGGTTTTAACCTTCTTAAAAAATTTCTCATTCCTGTTGATTCGAATTGAAATATACCACTAGTATTAGCCGTTTCAAATATTTTTAAAGTTTCTATATCATCCAAAGGGATTTTTGAAAACTCGATTTTTTCTCCTTTAATTTCTTCGATATCTTTCAAAATATTAGTAATAATAGTAAGATTTTTTAATCCTAAAAAGTCCATTTTTAATAAACCTAACTCTTCTAAATACTCCATAGAATAACTTGTTAAATACATATTATCTCCAACCGTTAATGGGACTACTTCATCCAAATCAACTCTGCTCATCACAATTCCTGCAGCATGAGAAGAAGTATGCCTAGGAAATCCTTCTAATTTTACTGCTATTTTATACATTTTACTAAGCAAAGTATCACTTTCAATTCTTGCTCGAAAAGCTTGATTGTTTTGATAAAAATCTGATAATTTATCTTTAGTAAATCCTGGAATAAATTTACATAATCCATCCACCTTATAAAGAGGAATATTCAATACTCTAGAAACATCACGAATCACCTGTTTTGCTCCCATTGTCCCAAAAGTTACAATTCCACATACCCTTCTCTTTCCGTATTTATTGATTACATATTGAATAACTTCATCTCGCTTATTATCAGGAAAATCCGTATCAATATCAGGCATCGTTTTCCGTTCAGGATTTAAAAATCTTTCAAATAATAAATCATACTCAATTGGATCTATATCAGTAATCCCAAGAGAATAAGCAACTAAAGAACCAGCAGCACTTCCCCTTCCTGGACCAACCAATATTCCATTTTTTTTAGCAAATCGAATAAAATCATAAACAACTAAAAAATAATTAGGAAAATTCATTTCATTAATGATCTCTAACTCCTGAATCAATCTTTTCTGATAATTTTTTGGAATATCACCCTGTTTTCGTTTCATCAATCCTACTTTACATAATTCAAACAAATATTGCTTTGGATCCTTACATTCATAAATTGGCAACAAATTTTCAGCTTGAGGAAATTCTAAATGACATTGTTCACTAATTTTTAACGTTTCTTCCAATCCTTGATCATCAGTTAAACTAAAAAGATTTTGAATTTCCAATTCATGATCGAATACTTCATAATCAATATTATCACTTTCAGTTTTCCCATCCCTTATCTTATATAAATAAGGTAAATAATCAGCATCTTTTTTTTTCAAATATAAACTCTCCCGAGCAAAAACTATATTTTTAGTAACAAAAAAAGCCTGGGATTGTTCATTTTTATTTGCATAAGACAAATAAATTTCATGATATATTTTACTGAATTGATCATAACTCTCCTGATATAAATAAGGTAGTATGGCAATTAACCCAGCATGATATTCTTCTATCTCATCCTTTTTTATCTCCCGTTCATTTTGAATAGTTGAAAGTTTGATAAGACTTTTATAACCCTGATAATTTTTAGCTAAAAGAACAATTTCATATTCAGAAGTTTTTACTTGCAAACCAATAATTGGGTTTATATTTTGAGATGTACATTTCTTAAAAAATTCCATTACTCCATACATATTAATATCGGTTAAAGCTATAGAAGGGAGATGATGATTCTTCGCATAAAGTATAATATCATCTATTTTTAATAAACTAGACAATAAAGAATAATTACTTTTGTTCCATAAAGGAATATACATCATATCATCTCCTTTTTATATCTATTTTATCACGGTTTTCATTCATTGTGAATGACAGTTATTAGACAATTTTTTTATTTTTTTATTTTCTAATAATTTTAAATTGGTTGATTTCATTTGACTTTCCACATATTTTATGCTAAAGTTATTAAGCAGAAAGAAAAAGACTGAAGGAGGGAACTTATGGCAATTAATATTACGAACAGAAAACCAAATATGAAAAAAAGAATTCGATCTCATGCTTGTAATACTACTAATAGTACACAAAAACTAAATTTACAAGTTTGCAGACTTGAAGATGGTACAAGAGTTAGAATGTCAGTTAAAGATAAAAGAACTTTATTAAAAGGTCAAAAAACTGCATAAATTAACACTTTCAATCGAATAGAGAAAATTTTCAATAAAGAATAAATTTTATAATTAAAATAATACCTCATTCGATGTATAACAATTAAATTTATAATAATATGTAGGTCTAGTAATTTACTAGACCTATTTTATTTGCATTACCATATACAATAACTATACATTCAACAACTACAACACACAAAAAAAGTTAATCTCTATAGAGGTTAACACTTTTTTTCATTACAATTACCTTATTTTTATCTACTGACAAGTATACCCAGATTGTTGCAAAGCTGTCCTTACTGAATCATATGTCATATTTAAATCAAACTCTACATTCGCAAAATTATCCTTTTGATATAAATCAGTTAATTTACTTTTTTCCAACTGCTCCAAATCAATTGATAATTGACTTTGCATTCCTTTACTAATACTACTAGTAAAAATAGAATATCCATTAATTTGTACCGATTCATAACCTTTATAAACATTGAATAAATTAGCAATAACTGGTTCTGCTACCTTTTCTTTTCCCTCAACAGAAGTAACAGTCATTTTTTTAACATACTCCTTTAATTGATTTTCAGTAAAATTCAAAGTTAAAGTATACGCTACTTTCGTTCCATAAGAATCATTTAACTGAATATAACTACAAGATAATATCTTATCTTGTAACAAAGAATCTTTTTCTTCAACAGCTTTCCGTTCTTGAACGTTTTTATTTCCTTGAAATGCAGTCATAGCAATCGGCAAAGCAACCCCACTACCAATTAAAAATAGACCAATTAATGCAACAATAACTGCCGGCTTTTTACTAGTCTTCTTTTCATAGTTTGCTACTTCTTCTACCATTTCTAAATTTAATACTTGTGTTTTAGCTAAATTTTCGGATTCTTTTTGACTTCGACCCATATTTTGTCGCCCCTATTCTTAACATTATTATAACAAAGGACTGTGGTTTAGCCAAGAAAAAATCAATTTTTTTGTCGATTTTTATAATTTAAGACGAAATAATAAAAAAAGATGTCATAATAAATGAACACCTCACAAAATAATTTTATTAAGTATTGGAAACATTTTTCTTTCGTGCATCAAATTTTTTTCTATCCTCCGTATTTAAAATTCTCTTTCTCATTCTAATAAAATGAGGAGTTACTTCTACTAATTCATCTGAATTAATATAATCTAATGCATATTCCAATGTTATTGGTCTTGGTCTTTTTAACACAACAGTATGATCTGATCCTGCTGCTCTCGTGTTGGTTAATTGTTTTCCTTTTACTACATTTACTGCTAAATCATTATCTCTGTTACATTCTCCTACTATCATTCCTTCATATACATCTGTTCCTGGTTCAATAAACATAATACCACGATCTTCTAAATTTCCTATAGAATAAGCTGTTGCAGCTCCATTTTCCATTGAAACTAAAACACCTAATTTTCTTTCTCCAATTACTCCACTTTGATATGGTAAATATTCTTTAAAGGTATGATTCATTATTCCATATCCTTTAGTCAATGTCATAAAATCAGTTGAAAATCCAATTAACCCTCTTGATGGAATTGTATAAAGCAAACGAACTTGATTTTCAAAATTCGTCATATTTTCCATTTTTCCACCACGAATTCCTAGTTGCTCAATTACCGTTCCTACACATTCTTCTGGAACTTCAATTTGTAATTCTTCATAAGGTTCATATTTTTTCCCATCTATTTCCTTAATAATTACACTTGGTTTAGAAACTTCTAGTTCAAATCCTTCCCGACGCATATTTTCAATTAAAATTCCTAAGTGTAATTCTCCTCTACCACTGACTAAAAATGATTCGTTTGTTGCTTGTTCTACTTTCAAACTTACATCCTTTTGAGTTTCTCTCATTAATCTTTCTTCTATTTTTCTAGCTGTAACAATTTTTCCATCTTTTCCAACAAATGGAGATGAATTGGTACCAAATGTCATTTGTAATGTTGGTTCATCAATATGAAGTTGTGGCAATGGAATAATTGTATCATTATTACAAATAGTTTCTCCAACTGATATATCTGAAAGTCCAGCAATTGCAACAATATCTCCTGCTTCCGCTTCTGTAATTTCAATTCGATTATACCCATAAAAGCCAAACAACTTTTGAATCCTAAATTGTTTTGTTGTTCCATCTAATCTAGCACAAGTTACCATTTCTCCGGTTTTAATTTTTCCATTATGAACTCTCCCAATTCCAATTCTTCCTACAAATTCATTATAATCTAATAAGGCTGGTTGAAATTGTAATGGACTTAAAGCATCTCCTTTTGGTGCTGGTATCTCTTCTAAAATCGTATCTAATATTTCTGTAAATCCCTCTGTTTGTGTACCTAAATCATCACTAAGTGAACACGTTCCATTTACTGCTGATGCATAAATTACCTTAAAATCTAATTGTTCTTCATCTGCTCCTAATTCAATAAATAAATCTAGTACCTCATCTACTACTTGACTACATCTTGCACTAGGTTTATCTACTTTATTAATAATCACAATTGGTTTTACTTTTGCTTCAAAGGCTTTTTTTAATACAAATCTTGTTTGTGGCATAGCTCCTTCATAAGCATCTACTACAAGTAAAACACCATCTACCATATTCATAATTCTTTCTACTTCTCCACCAAAATCTGCATGCCCTGGTGTATCAAGAATATTAATTCGTACATTTTTATAATCTAGTGCTGTTGTTTTTGCTAATATGGTTATTCCTCTTTCTTTCTCTAAATCATTAGAATCCATTGAAACATTTGAAACATCTTCATTCTCCCTAAACATTCCTGAATGTTTCAATATTCCATCTACTAATGTTGTTTTTCCATGATCAACATGCGCAATAATTGCAACATTTCTTTTTTCCATCTTTCGTACACCTCTTCTTACAACGCTCTTGATTATAACATAAATGAAAAAAAAATACTAGTCTTTTTTCTAAAGAAAATAACTCTCTCATTTTCATTTAAAAGTCTGTTTTTAACTCAATCATCATATCGAGTATGATAGTTAAAACAGATATTCTTAATTAATTTTTAAATTTTTCTTTTCTGCTATTTTTTTATAAAAATAACTAATGAGTAATATTCCTAATAAAATTTGAATAGGAACTTTTAGTTTGTTCACATAATCGGTAATAATTGTCCATTTATTTCCAAGAGTATATCCTACATAAACAAAGACAAACGTCCAAGGAATAGAACCTATGGTTGTGTATATAATGAATTTTACAAAAGATAATCTCATTATTCCTATTGGTAGTGAAATTAATGTTCGAATAATTGGAAAATTTCTTCCGATTAATGCCGCTAATAATCCATATTGATTAAACCATGAATCTGACTTTTCTAAATCTTGTTCTTTCATAAAAAAATATTTTCCATATCTCTTGATAAATGGTTTTCCCCCGAAATACCCCATTAAATAAATTACTATTGCACAAAATACACTTCCTAATAATCCTATCAAAAATGCTCCCCAAAAAGAAAAAATTTTTTGACTTGCTAAAATTCCTCCTGTTGCCAATATAGCTTCGCTAGGTATGATAATAATTACCGCTTCTAATACCATTCCTAAAAACATTCCAATATATCCATAGTTGCTGATTAAATTGATCACAAAAGTTCCCATTTTTATCACCTAATCCTATTTTATGAAAAAAAGAATTAATTCTTGCTTAATTCTTCTATATATTGATATAAGTAATGATATTCTTTTTTGTTTAATTGTTCTAATTTTTTATGATGGTTTTTCATTATGGCTCCTTCAAAATTTTGTAACATTTCGTAATCATTTTCGCTATCTCCAATTACATATATAGATGAATAAGGAAGATTTTCTAAATTTAATAATTTTTTCAAAGCATTGTATTTATTTACAGATATTTCTACAATATTGATATATTTTTTACTCAAATATGCATAAATGTTTTCAGTATCTTTTAATTCTTTTAACAAATCTAATGCTTTATTTTTATCTTGATATTCAACGGCAATTTTTACGCAATCTTTTATATTTTCTGTTTCATTATATCCATCATCTAAAAAATAAGTTTGATTTTTCTGTTTTAAAATTTGTTCAATCGTTGCTACTTTTTTATCATTTAAATTTATAGTATCAATACAATAATCCATATTGTTAAATATTTTTGCCCCATCTTCACATATTAAATAATTATATGGAATTTTATATTTGCTCAGTAGGAATTTCAAATTTGTATAATTTCTACCTGTGATAATACAAAAAATATTTCCTTGTGAAATAAACCTTTTAATTGCTATAATGTTTTTTTCTAATATTTTTTTATCTTCTATATAAAGTGTGCCATCAAAATCGCTTGCTAATATTTTCATTTATTCACCTACTTTACTATTTTTTATTATATACTAGGACATTTTCAAAAAAAAGGGGTTGACTTTTTTATTTTTTTCGATATAATTAAAAATGTCTACTTTATTTGTATCGAATTTGTTGTTTGTATTAACTTAAATTCGATAAGATAGATTTGCGGATGTAGTTTAATGGTAGAACCTTAGCCTTCCAAGCTAACTACGAGGGTTCGATTCCCTTCATCCGCTCCAGTGACGTTTCTGTTCGAACTTTTATAGTTTGAACTTAACATATATAATCAATCCGTTCGGGTTGA
>CANQFO010000011.1 GCA_947599755.1 uncultured Bacilli bacterium | reverse complement strand
CTTTGGGGTAAGGGGAAGTCTGCCCTTTTTTACCTTTTTTTATAAAATAAATTCCATTTTTCTTTTCAGACTATCTTCCTTTCAAGAGTTTTTTGATTTAGTTCTTTTTCTATTTCTTTTATGAATGGTTGAAATGCTGTAGGAATTGCATAATCTTTTTTTATTATGTTTAGAGATAAACTTTTTTCTTTTATTGGAGAGGTTAAGTTAATTTTATAAGATATCATATGCCATTTTTGATGAGTAAAAATATGAGTTGAAGAAATTCCTTCTTCAATTTTTTGGGGAATAATTTGTTCTTTTTTTAGAAGTTCTTTTACTTTTTTTGGTGATAAATGTCCTTCAACATTTGGTATTTCCCATAAATTCTCTAATAATCCTTTTCCTTTTCTTTTTTGAATGATTATCGTATCTTGATAGCAAAATAATAATACTGTGTATTTTTTTTCTTGTTTTTCTTGCTTTTCTTTTCTAACTGGTAATTTGTTGATTGTATTTTTTCTTTTTGCTTGACAGTTTTTTTGTAAAGGGCATTTTTTACATAATGGTGTTCCTTTAGGAATACATATTGTTTCTCCAATTTCCATTAGTGATTCATTAAATTCTCCTGGATTGTTGGGAAGAAAATTCATCAGCTCTTTTCTGATTTCTTTTCTTGTTGTCCTCTCATCTATATTTCTATTATCATTGTAAAATCTTGTATAAACTCTTAATACGTTTCCATCAATTGTTGCTTGTTTTTCTCCAAAGCAAATTGATGATATTGCACTTGCTGTGTACTCTCCTATTCCTGGTAGATTTTTTATTTCTGTATATGTTTTAGGAAACTTTCCTTGATATTTTTCTTCTATAATTTGCGCTGCTTTTTTTAGATTTCTTGCTCTAGAATAATATCCTAGTCCTTCCCAAAGCTTTAGTAATTTATCTTCTTTTACTTGTGCTAGTGATTGAATATTTGGAAGTTCTTTGATGAATTTTTGATAATATTCTTTTACCGCTTCTATTCTCGTTTGTTGAAGCATAATTTCTGATATCCATATGTGATAGGGATCTTTATTTTTTCTCCAAGGGAGATCTCTTTTATTTTCTTTATACCAATTTGTTATTTCTTTTATCATTCTTTGCATAATTTTCTTCCTTTTTTTTATTATACCAGTTATGATGCAAAAAGAAAGGGGACTATGAAAATAGCTCTCTTTATTTTAAAATAATCCATGTGATACATCTTCTTTCGTCAATTAGATTGTATCACATATCGCGTTAGAAATTAATGTTTCTAACGCTTTTTTAAAATTATAAAAAGAAACTGAATAGAAATTATTCATTTCTACTCAGCCCTTATATTTTAATCATTTTTCCTATTGGATTCAATTTACTATTTTAATTGAATCTTTTTTTAAATGTATAAGCTATACCACAGCTACTTAAAGCAATTATTGTAAGTAATAAATATAAATTAGCATCTGAAGTGTCTGGGTTTTTGGTATCATCTTTTATGGAAGTTGGAGATACTACTTCTCCATTTTCATTTTGAACAAGACCATTTTCTAAGTAAATTGGATCTACTTTTTTATCAAATGTTGCTCCTGCTCCTATTTTAATTTCAGTTGCATCTTTACCCATGGATACTACTGGAGTATCAGATTCAGTTTTAAAGTTTCCTCCTGTTGTTTTAACTGTAGCTTTACTATAATTTTCTTCTGTATTATCTACTACAATAGCAGTTCCAAGTGGTACTTGTGCATAATCGCCATTTACTTTTGCATCTCCTACTCGGATAGTTCCTGAACCTGTTGCGGTAATATTTCCTCCTGTTATAAAAATTTGTCCTCCTCTTGCAACTATTCCTATTTTACCTTTAATGTTTCCATTTGAGATTGTAAGTGTTCCGGTTTGTGGTTGATATATAGCAGCACTTTCATTACTTGTTAAATTTCCTCCTGTTATTTTAATTGTAGATTCAGTTGTATTAGCACCATTTCCTGCAACAGCAAAACCATCTGTAGTTATTGTTCCACCTTCAATATTAAGTTTAGGATTGCTACCCCAAACTACAATTCCTCCATTATAGGTACCACTTTTGATAGTAACTGTTGAATTATCCATAACATAAATTGTAGATCCATCTTGTTTATCTATTTTACCAGCTCCATTACTACTATCGATAAATGTTACATTACTATTTTTAATTGTGAAAACACAGTTACCTTCTTCTCTACTAATTGTCTTACCATTTAAATCAATGGTAATTGGGGTACTAACACTATCTATCGCTATTATTTCTTCTGCTTGTATTTCTTCACCTATAGTAATAATACCTCCACTTGAAATAGCTTGATTTAATGTGTCTTCGTCCGTTACACTCTCATCTGCATAAACATTAGGTATCATGAACATACTAAAAAGAAATAATATACTAGATAAAATCATTTTCTTTTTCATACTTTTTCTCCTTTCTATTATAACAGTATTGTATATTTTTTTATTATTTGTGTCAATTAATTTATTTGTATTATTTTGTATATTTACACTTTTTATTTCTTAATAGCCTAAATCTTTTAACACTTTCTTGATTTCTTTTTTATTTGTTTTATTTGCACTTACATAAATAGTTGTATTGTCTATTCTTGATACAGTATTCCATTTATTCATTGTTTCTTGTTCAAATTTTTCATAATTTTCTAAATTGATTTCTTTTTTTGCTTTTTCTTCTTTTGATGATGTAAATATTGTTTTGTTGTTATCATAGAAATTTTTTGCTTGTTCTTCATTTTTTAAGATATAAAATTCAATTTGATATGTCTTTTTTTTGTTCTGCGCTAATAATGCTGTTACTACATATCCTGCTTGTTGGTAGTTCTTTGTTACATCCACTATTTCATAATTTTTTTTCTTCATGATTTTTCTAAATTGTTCTTGAGTTAATGCTTTTTTATTTCTACATCCTGTAACGAACAATAAGAAAATAATCAGCATTGTGCTAAGAATAATTTTTTTCTTTTTCATTTTTGATCCCTTTCTATTCTTTTATTATATCATTATCTTTTCTATTATTTTCTGATTTTTTATCTTTTTTCATTAATTATATAAAATATCAATGTCTACTGTATTTTCTGTTATTCCATCAATTGTTCCATTATCACACATTTGCCAAACTTTATATTTTCCTTCATAGTTTGTCTTTTCTGTATAATGGGCTAACCATATTGGACTATTTATTTGATACCATACTTTTTCTAAGTAATTTTTACTACTATACACCATGGCATCATAGCCTTTTTTTTCTATTGTTTTGACAAATGTATTTGCAATTTCTGTTAAATGATAAAAGCTTAAATTAAATTCTTGATATAAATACCAGTTTTCCCAGTCGAAAGCAATGGGAAGAGATATTTTATATTTTTTTAGTTTTTTGATAATCCATTCGGCTTCTTTTTGCGCATCTTTTTTATTTTTTGCGTAAGAGTAAAAATATATTCCTACTGGTATTCCTATTTTGTTCAATCCTTCTATATTTTCTTTAAATTTTTCATCTAAGTAATATTTTCCATCTATTCCTTTTTGACTTCCTATACGAATAAATGCAAATTCTACTCCTGCTTCGTGAATTTTTTCATAATCTATTTCCCCTTGCCAATGAGAAATATCTATTCCTATTTTATTTTGTTTTGTTTTATATTTTTTCTTTATTTCTTCAAATGATTGAGTAATTGGCTTTGAAGGGGTAGTGGTTGTTTTTTTCTTTTCTCTTACATATAGGGTAAATTTTTGGGTTACTTGATTATTACTACTATCTGTTGCTTGATAAATTAATGAGTAATTTCCTGGGATTTTGGTATCATATTCTCCAATTATTTCACATTTTGGAGCATCATCGTAGTTGTCTCCACAAAATACTTCTTTTTCTAAGTTTCCTTCATAATCTGTATTAATAGATAGTGAGTTGGAAAGACCAATTAATGGTTTGGTTGTATCTACAATCTTGACTTCAAATTCATAATTTATTTTTATGTTATCTTCATTTTTATATTGAAAATTTATTTTTTGCTTTCCTAATTTTGTTGTATCTATTTTTTTATTTTCTATTACTTTTCCATTAATTTTTTTTATTAAATCTTTTATCTGAACGTTATCATATACTTCTATTTCTGTATCTTTCAATTCAATTTCAATTTTTGCTGTCCATATTCTTATCCAATGAATTAAGTAAATTATTCCTAGGATGATTATTGTACTGATTATCATTACGATTATTCTTTTTTTCATCGTTTTCACTCACTTTTCTATTTATACTATTTATATATTATATTCTAATCGTATTTGTCAATCCTTATTCTTTTTTTCTTTTGATGAGTAATAAAGAATTTAAAATTAGTAAAAGCGTTACTCCTACATCAGCAAATACAGCCATCCAAATTGTTGTTTTTCCTAAAATACCGAGTAATAAAAATAAAAGTTTAATTCCTATGGCAAAAATGAGGTTACTTATTACCTTTTGTCTAGTTCTTTTGGCAATGGTTATTGCTTGGCTTATTTTTGATAGATTATCTTGCATAATGACGATATCACTTGCTTCTACTGCTGCATCGCTTCCTATTTTTCCCATGGCAACACTGATATCTGCTGTTTTCATGGCTAAAGCATCATTTATTCCATCTCCTACAAATAATAGCATTCCTTGTTTTTTTAATTCTTTTATTTTTTCCACCTTATCTATTGGTAATAATGATGAATAATAATTCTTTATTTTTACTTCGTCCGCCACTTTTTTTACCATTTCTTCTGTATCTCCTGATAAAATTACGAAATGATAGTTTTGATTTTTCCCTTTTTCTACTAATTGGGTTGCACTTTCTTTAATCTTGTCACTAATTTCTAGATATCCTTGATATTTTTTATTGATGCATAAATAGATAATTGTTCCTATTGTTTGCACTTTTGGTACTTCTATTTTATTTTCTTCCATTAATTTTTGATTTCCTAATAATATCTTTTTTTGTTCATTAGTACAACTGATTCCTTTGCCACTAATTTCTTGATAGTTGCTTATTTTTCCTTCTTTTATCTTTTTCCCATACTTGTTTAAAATGGATTTGGCAATTGGATGATTGGAGTAACTTTCTGCATATGCTGCGATTTCTAATAATTTTTCTTCGGTTAAGTTTACTGCCACGATTTTTCTTACTTCAAATATTCCTTCTGTTACGGTGCCTGTTTTATCTAAGGCAATTGTTTTTAGTTTCGTTAATTTATCTAATATCATGCTTCCTTTTAATAAAATTCCTTCTTTACTTGCTGCTCCTATACCACAAAAATAGGATAAGGGAACAGATATTACTAATGCACATGGACATGATGTAACTAAAAATACTAATGATTTTTTCAACCAAATGGAAATTTCTCCTCCTAATAATATTGGAATTATTGTTAATAATATAGCCAATAAGACCACTATTGGTGTATAAATTTTTGCAAATTTCGTAATCCATTTTTCTGTATCTGTTTTTTTATCATTGGCCTCTTCTATCATTTTTATGATTTTGGTTGCGGTTGATGTTTCATAAGTGGATGTTGCGACTACGGTAATTGGATTTTCCTTATTTATATATCCACTTAATACTAAATCTTGTTCTTTCATTCTTTTTGGTATGGGTTCTCCAGTTAAGCTAGAAGTATCGAAAAAGCTTTCTCCTTCTATTATTTTTCCATCTATTGGTACTTTTTCTCCTGGTTTTACGATAAAAATATCTTTTCTACTTACCTTTTTACAATCGATATCTTTTATTCCTTCTTTTGTTTTTAAATGAATTTTATCACTTCTTAGGTCCATTAATTTTATGATGGATTGTCTACTATTTTCTATTGCTAAATCGGATAAATATTCTCCTATTTCAAATAATAAGATTACCATTACTGCTTCTTCATAACTTTTAATTAAAATTGCTCCAATGGTTGCAATAATCATCAGAAAATTTTCATCAAATATTTCTTTTTTCTTTAAATTTTCAAATGCTGTTACATAAACATTTGCACTGATTATTCCATAAGATAATCCTAATAATATCCATTGATATGGTTTTTTTGTTATGATGATTCCTAATCCAAATAAAATTATACTCAGTGCAATTTTTTTTGATTCTTTATTCCAAAATTTTTTCACTATAACACCTCCGAAATATGTTCTATTCCATACTTTAAAATAATTTTTATATGATCATCACTAATACTATAATACACATTTTTTCCTATTTTTTCTGTTTTTACTAAATTGGATGTACGAAGATTTTTTAATTGATGAGAAATTGCTGATTGGGATACATCTAATATTTCACTTATTTCGTTTACACATAATGGTTTGTTTAATAATGCATCTAGGATTCTTAGTCTTGTTTGATCTCCGAATATTTTATAAAACTCACTTAGCCCATATAGCAATTCTTTACTATGAATTTTCATTTTTTCCTCCTCTTATTTTATATGAATGATTGTTCATATATTCATATTAATATAATTTTTATCTTCTGTCAATTCTTTCTTTTTCAATAAAAATTCTTAATTCTGATAAAAAGAATTAAGAATTTTTATTTTTTATTTTATGAATTATTTTCATTAAATTATAATGCCAAGATATAGGAAGTTCAAATTCTCCAATTAATTCTTCAACATAACCGTTAAATCCTCTTTTAAATTCATAAATTCCATAATCTTTTGGATGGGTATTAATCTTTGCTGGGATACCATAAAAATTATGTTTTTTAAAGCCATTTTTTAATCCATATTTTATTAATTCCCATTGAATTAAATATTGTGAGTTAAATTTCATATATTTTTCATCATTTCCACTTGATAAATAAATTATTTCTGGTTGAATTAACATAAACATTGATGCTGATAGGGTAATGATTTCTTTTCCTGTTTCTTGTTGAATTTCTTTGGCTTCCTGGATTCTTTTTTCTAAAGAGTTGATTTCTTGTTCTAAGTTTTTCTTTTGTCCATCATTGTATTTGGCATTATTTAAATTATTCATTTTTTCTTGTTTTTCTGTTTTTTCTTCTTCTAGGTGTTTGATATATTCTTTTAAATTTAATTCTGTAATAAAATATTTTACTTCATTTTTTTCATGAAATAGTTTATACATCATTTGAAAGTATTCTAATTTTCTTACTTGAAATTCTTTTCTTTTTCCTGTTTCTTCCATAATCTTTTGGAATCTTGGAAGTTCATCATAATTTAATTCTTTAATTGTTATTCCATATTTTTCTGTTTTTCTAATTATATTTCTCGTATTTGGTTTCATTTCTTTTAAAATTTGTTCTTCTGTTTTATTTTCTATATTTAACGAAAACATCCATCCTACTTGTTCCATTTCTTTTTCTGGTACTTTTTTATATCCTAGACTTTTTAATGTCTCTACTACATCTGTATTATTTTCACCATCTTCTACAATATTTCCATCAATATCTCTTTCTCTTAATCTTATGTAGGGATCAATTCTTAAGATATATCCTTTTTTTTCTTTAATCCATTTTTTTAGTTTTCGGGTAAAAAATGTTAATAATTCTTTATCTTTAAAATCTAATAAAAATCCTCTTGGACTATAAAATTCATTTTTCTTGAAATGTCTTTTATGACTTAATAGCATACAGCCAGCAATTAGTTTATTTTCTTTTTTTACTCCAACATAAAATACTTTCCAATTTGATTTTTCTCTTAATTTTCCTATCTCTTTGGCAGATAAAAATGTTTTTAAAGGATGATTTTGCCAAAATTTTTCATATTCTTCTTCTGTTATTTCCGTAAATTTCATCTTTTTTCGCTCCTATTATTATTATATTTCATTTTCTTTTTTCTATCAGTTTATCTTTTTTTCTTAATTTTTTTTGTTTTTTTCTCTACTTTTTCTAATTGATTATCTAGATTATCTACAATTTTATCTCGATCAAAAATGGTAAATAGAAAAAGGGCAACCATAATAAATAATAAAAATAACGTAATACATAAAATTGAGCTAAATTTATCTTTTCTTGTTTTGGTTGTATCTAGATAGCAATTGGTTAGATAGGATTCGAAATTTTCTTGTGTAATGACTATTTCATTTTCTTTAGGAACAAAGTTTGCTATATTTTTTATGGCTAAACTTTTTAATTGTTGATTTATCATTACTGGGTATCCATATACTTTGATTGGTGTTGGAATTTTATTTGTTCTTTCATAGGAATAGTCAATGATTTGTTTATATTTTTGATAGTCTTTTGTTTTAATTGCAATTAAATAGGTATGCCATTTTCCTGTTTTTTCTTTTTCGATTACAAAATGAATTTGGGTTTTTGTTTCTGGAAAATAGGCAAATCGTTCTGACATTTTGGATATTTCCATATATGTGTATTCTTCTGTTGTTTTTGTTTTATCCCAAGGAATGATTTCTTTTTTTTGTTCAAATAATTGATAAGATGAGACAAAAAGGATGATAATTACTATGAAATAAATTAGACATAACGTGGTTTTTATGGCTAAGCGTTTTTTTTGGCTCTTTCTTGTTGTTTTGTTCTTTTGTTTGTTCTTCCACTTTTTTAACATTTTTATCCCTCTATTCTTTTTTTATTATAGCATATTTTTTTCAGAAAAAAGAACTACTCTTCTTTTAACTTTTTTAAAATTGGGATAAATCGTTCTAAAAATTGATATTCATCTCTATCCTTTATATATAAAAATCCTAAGATAGAAAAGATTACTGCACCAATAAAATTAACGAATAAATCTTTCATTGTATCAATAATTCCGATATCTAAATAACCATTCTCAATGGTTATGATTAATTGATTGTTTTTATCATATAATTTTGTTTTCTCAATATTTTTGATTACCACTGGGGTATTTTTTTCTTTTGAATTTAACGATACGGAGGATATTGTATTTACGATGCGATCTTTTTGCATATCTTTCTGTAAATATCTGTCTACTGCAAATTCACCAAATTCCCATAAAACGCCAATAGTCATAGAAAAACAAAATGATACTAATGCAACAAATACTGGGGTTAAATTAATATGAAATTTTTCTGTTCGATTTAAAATATCAATTAAAGAAAAACCAATTGCTGCACATAAAAATCCATTTAGTGTATGAAGCATGGTATCCCAATGTTGAAATATTCCATAAAAGTTTTGAATTTCTCCTAATATTTCTGCGCAATAGATAAATAAATAGATAATTATTTCTAATGTAGTTGGTAATTTTATTTTTAACGTTTTTTGTGCAATTGTTGGAAGGGTAAATAATATTAATGTTAAAATACATAAAAAGACATTATTCCAATTTCCTCTCATGCTTTGTGCTACCATACTAATTATTACTAAGAATCTAAGGATTAAATATACAGTAATATTTATTTTTTTCTTACTCTTTTTTTTCATAAATCTCCTTATTTTCTTCTTGGAAAAGTTTTTTTATATTTTCTCTTGGCATTAACATTTTTGTGCTTTTATTTACTTTAAAAATTAATTTATTATCCCATACATTATACTCTTCTCCATCTATACACCAAGATGTTTTTGGTTTGTTTAAAAATTCTAATTCTAAATAATTTGTTTGATAATAAGTAATTCCTGGAATATCTTTTACATCCATATTATTAATTAAAAATAACATTTTTAACATTTCTTTTTTTGTTTTAATATTTGCAAAAGCTACTTCAAAAAGATTATCATCTAATTTTACATCATAGTAAATATCATTTACTCCTGCTATTCTTGAGGAATTTGTAATGAAAAAGAAAGAGTATTTTCCTATATGTTCTTTTCCTTCTATTTTATACTTTATGTCATAGGAATGAATATTATTTCTTAATTGTTTTAATCCATATAAAATATAAGCAATTCTTCCATATTTTTTCTTTAATTCTCTTGGTGTATTATATGCCATATCAATATAATCTCCTAAACATGCTACATAAACAAATGGGGTATCATTGATATAACAGACGTCTATTTTTTTGATTTTTCCATTCAATAGTAACTCTAAGTTTTTCAAATAATCTTTTGTGAAGCCATACATATTTCCAACGTCATTGGTTGTTCCCATGGGAAGATTTGCTAATGTTAATTTCTGTTTTCGTTGCATATTTCCTGTTACTACTTCATTTAATGTTCCATCTCCTCCTGCGCTAATTACCAAATCAATATCTTCTGGGAGATTTTTTACTATATTAATTGCATCTTTTTTCTTTTTCGTATATTTAATTTCTGCGTCATAATCATGTTTTCTTAATATGTCATAAAAATCTTTTTTGCTTTCTAAATTTTTTACTTTGCCACTTTCAGGATTCATGATAATAATGCATTTTTTCATTTTTATCCCAACTTTCTTATTTGGTTTTTTCATTTCATTTATTTCTTTGATTATACCATGTTTTCTATTGTTTCACTAGTTATTTTCTATAACTTTTTCCCTCATATTTCTTTTCTCTTTGATTCTTTTTTTCCATAAAAAAGAAGTACTCTATTCTGACTTCTTCTTTTCTTTATCCATTAAATTTTCATTAATCATATATCTAGGTCTTTGCTTGGTTTCATTGTATATTTTTCCAATATATTCTCCAATGATTCCTAATGATAACATTTCTATTCCTGCAATTAACCAAATGGAACATACAGTAAATGTCCATCCAGATACGGTTTGTCCATTTATTTTTTGAATGATACTATAACTTATCATCATTATGCTTAAAAGAAAGATAATTATTCCTAAAGTTAGTACTAATCTTATTGGTTTTATACTGAATGAGGTAATTCCATCCCAAGCTAAATTTAACATTTTTTTTAATCCATATTTGCTTTTTCCTGCTGAGCGAGTTTTTCTGTCGTAGTAGATTATATCTGATTGAAAACCCATCATGGGAAATATTCCTCTTAAAAATAAATTTACTTCTTTATATTTTTCTAATTCTTTTAGAACTTTTTTACTGACTAACCGATAATCAGCATGATTATTAATTATTTCTACCCCTAAAAGATTCATTATTTGATAAAATAATTGGGCTGTTGTTTTTTTAAACCATGTATCTTTTTTTCTTGATTTTCTTACTCCATAAACAATTTCTATTCCTGAAGAGTATTTTTCGATCATTTCTTCCATAATATCCACATCATCTTGTAAATCTGCATCCATACTAATTACTATATCTGCATACTCTTTTGCGGTTAATAAACCTGCTAATAAAGCATTTTGTTGACCTTTATTTTTTGATAAAGATATTCCGGTAATTAATGG
Organism: uncultured Bacilli bacterium; assembly: GCA_947599755.1. Taxonomy (GTDB): domain Bacteria; phylum Bacillota_I; class Bacilli_A; order RF39; family UBA660; genus CANQFO01. The sequence goes on along the minus strand of CANQFO010000011.1, from coordinate 9,559 downwards.
TTCTTCTTTGCTTTTTTCTTTTATCCATTTCCAAGTATTATCTTTTGATCCATCATTTACATATAAAATTTTACTTTTTGGACTAATTTTGTTTTTTTCTATTAATTGATGGATTTTTTTTGTTAATCCTTTTGTTGTTTCTGGAAGAATTTCTTCTTCATTGTAACAGGGAATTACTAAATATAAAATTTTTTCTTTTTGTTTCATTCTTTTGCTCATTTCTATTCTAAAAATAATTTTCTGGTAATGAAATTAAATACCATTACGATTGCGGTTGCGATAATTTTTGCTAATAAATAATAAATATTTAGTACATCTGTTGATAAGAACATGATAATATCATTTAAAATTAACCCTATTACACTAAAGATAATGAATGTTACAAATTGTTTTTTTTGGTTTGCTTCTTTTTTTACTTCAAACACCCATTTTACACTAGCAATGTAGTTATAGATTGTTGATATACAAAAAGATAAGGTATTTGCAACTAATATATTTAATCCAAATTTTTCTTTGAAAAGATATAAAAGAATAAAGTCAATGAAAAATGCTGTTGCTCCTACTATTCCAAATTTAAATATTTGAATCAATAAATTTTCTTGTTTTTTTCTTAATTTTATGTGTAATCTATTTAGACATTTTTTTACTAATTTTGTTGTTTTATCTTCTTTCATTTTTACTTCCTCTTATTTATTTTTTCCTTTTTCTTTAATAATATAAATTGGTCTTTTTTTTGTTTCTAAGTAGGTTTTTGATAGATATGCTCCGATTATACCAATACAAAATAATTGAATTCCACTTAACATTAAAATTATACATACTAGTGATGGCCATCCTCCTACTGGATCTCCAAAGCAGAGTGTCTTGATAATAATTCCTATTATAGCAAAGAAGGAAATTGCACAGAATAGAATTCCTACTATGACTGAGATCCATAATGGTGCGGTTGAGAAGGCGATTATTCCATCAATTGCATACATTAATAATTTGAAAAAACTCCATTTTGTTTCTCCTGCAACTCGTTCTACGTTTTCATATTCTAACCATTTTGTTTGGTATCCGACAAAACTAAATAGTCCTTTCGAATAACGGTTGTATTCTTTCATGGATAAAATGGCTTCTACCATTTGGCGTTTCATTAGACGATAATCTCTTGCTCCATCGACCATTTCTGTTTTGCTAATTCGATTAATTATTTTATAAAATTTTCTGGCAAAAAAGCTACGAATTGGTGGTTCTCCTTTTCTTGTTACTCTTCTTGTCCCTACCGAATCATATCCTTCTTCTTTTATTCCTTTATACATTTCTGGTAGCATAGATGGTGGATCTTGTAAGTCTGCATCCATTAACGTGATGTAATCCCCTGTTGATGCTTCTAATCCAGCATAAATTGCGGATTCTTTTCCAAAATTTCTAGAAAAAGATAAGTATTTTACTCTTTTGTCTTTTTTTTCTAATTTTTTGATTTCTTCTAATGTTTGATCTTTGCTTCCATCATCTACAAATATTATTTCAAAATTTATGTTCATTTTATTGATTACTTTTGTTAATTCTTTATAAAATAAAGGAATTGCTTTTTCTTCATTATAACTTGGTACTACAATTGATATTTTTTCCATCTTTTTACTCCTTTTCTTTTTTTGTATTGATTAACATTAATTCAAATAATTGTCTATGTTTTTTGACTACTACTTCTAGGATGATTCCACAAATAAACATTAATATGGATATCATTAGCATAAATCCTGCAAAAATTAATGTTGGATATCTTGGTACTAATCCTGTTTTGAAGTATTCTATAAATACAGGTGCACCAAATATTACGGAAATGAGTAAAAATATTATACTGATGATGGAAAAAAAGATGGTTGGTTTATATTCTTTAAATAATCTAGCAATTGTTTTTAAGACACGGAAGCCATCACTGTATGTATTTAATTTTGATACGCTTCCTTTTGGTCTATCTCGATATTCTACGGGAATTTCTTTTAATAAGAAATTTTTATCTAGTGCGTGAATGGTCATTTCTGTTTCGATCTCAAAACCTTTTGATAGTACAGGAAAAGTTTTTACAAACTGATAACTAAATGCCCGATATCCTGTCATAATATCTCTAACATTGCTTTTAAATAGTGTATTAATTAGTCCTCTTACTAGAACATTTCCAAAATTATGAAATGGCCTTTTATTTTCTTTGAAATAAGTGGAAGATAATCTATCTCCAATTACCATATCTACTTTTTTCTCTAATACTAAATCACACATTTCTCTTGCATTTTCTTTTGGATAGGTATCATCTCCATCAATCATTAAATAGCAATCTGCATCAATTTCTTGGAACATTGTTCGAATTACGTTTCCTTTTCCTTGACGTGATTCATATCTTACGATTGCTCCTGCTTTTTTGGCAATTTTATCTGTATTGTCTGTTGAGTTATTATCATATACATAAATTTCGGCTTCTGGTAATACTTGTTGATAATCTTTTACTACTTTTTCGATGGTTTTTGCTTCGTTATAGCAGGGAATTAAGATGGCAATTTTTTTCTTTTTCTCTTCATTTTTATTTTTCATTTTCTACTCCTTTTCTTTTTTTCTAGATTATTTTATAGCCACCATTGTAATAAGTAATTCCATTTAAAGTAAAATGGTGGATTGCAATTGATAAAATCTCTAAAATAATAATCTTGAAATATTGTTAAAAATTGATACCCTATACTTCCTATGATGAAGATGAGCATTAAGGTTAATATGACTTGTTTGGTTTGTTTTTCTACTTGATTACTGTTTTGTAGTGTGAGTACTACAATTACTGTAGGAATGGTTAATAAGAAGGAAAAGTCAGCAAAATATCGATATAAGATTCCTGCCATTTCTACATCCATAATTAAAATGATTAAAGCACTTATTATACTTGTTAAACATAGATAAAAAAGTTCTTTTTTGGGATATAATTTTTTAAATTTAAAGAAACATATTCCTAACCATAATAATCCATTCACAATCAGCAATCCTCCATAGACTGGTTCATAAATGGTAACTCCCATATAGTTTGTGGAAATATTTTCGGTCATTATAAATGGGAATGTTGCTTTAATGGTTGGAAAATGAAATAACAGATAAAATATTCCTAATCCTATTCGATCTAGTATGAATCCTCTCCTTGTCATATCATTTCCGGTTAAATTGTAATTTGCTCCAAAATCAAAGATGGAACCAAATCTTACTTTATTATAGGTCATCAGAAGAATTGCTACGATAAAATAGGGAATGATTAATGCTAGTGTTTCTTTGATTGATTTTTTAGAAAATAATTTTCTTTCTTTCCATATTTTGTTCCAATACATTGGAATTAGTAGGCATGATCCTAATAATAGTTGAGGACGGCATCCGGCTACTAGGGCCATGCTTAATGCTCCTAACCCTATTCTATGTGTTCTTATTTTTCCTTCTTTTTCTGCAGATAAGAAAAAATATAGACCAAAGTAAGTAAACATTAAGGCATATAGTGGTGGAATCGTATAAATGGATGGATAGGTTAGAATTGGCATTAGTCCGCCAGTTATGGTTAACCATACAAAGAGAATTAAAAATAGTAAAAATGATGTCTTGGGAAAGTATTGTTTGATGATTTCTTTCAGTAGTAAGAAAATCCCTATCATTACTAGGATACTGATTCCTAAGACAACGAGGTAATTTGGTAGTTGGTGATTGGTTAGCAGATAAAATGGTAAGTAAGTGGTGATGACTGGAACAATTCCAAAATATACATAATATTTTCCTTTATAATATGCTTTATCCCATTCATAGGTTAATCCTTTTTTTTCTCTTAATTCATTTCTGTAGCCACTGTCATACGGATTTTTCATTTCTTTTAGTTTTTCATCTACTTCAATATCTAAATTTAGCTGTCCATTTGCTAAGGCTTTTGTTAATTCTTGATATTGGTGTTGGTTACTGTCTATGGGATTTTTTAATTGAGGGGTAATGTTGATAATATAGAAAAAGAGAAGACTTAATATTGTCATTACTGTTGCTACTACTAGTTTTTGTTTTTTATTTTTTTCTTCCATTTTTATTTTCCATAAACTGGATTTGGGACGAATACTATAGAGGATTATTATTCCTGCAATGACTAAGAATAATCTTGTAAAGGAAATATCTATTGGTACTTTTTCATTAATCGAAATTTTATTTATATGGAAGGTAAATGGTTGTTGATTATAACCGTTTTGATATGCATATTGATTTTTATAGTCGTTGAAGATAATTTTTATTTTTTCTGATTTTCCACTCAAATGAAGTCTTACATATTTACTTCTTGTTATTTTTGGATATAAATATTGTGTTGGTAAACTAAAATATAGATGATTTGCTTCATCTTGCCCATATATAGTATATTTTAAATAATCATGAAAACTATCTATTTCTAAATCTAGCTTTATGTTATTTATCTTTTTATTAATCGAAGTAATTTCTATATAATTATCATTATTATTTGTAATTTCTATTTTTCCTTCTGTTTCTTTCATCCCATGAAGTTTGATTTTGTTGGTTAAGTTTGTTGGTTGATAGGCAAAACTTTCGATTGTTCTAAAATTGAATACTACTAATTCTAAGATGATTCCTATTCCTATACTGACTAGGAAAAGGGTTAACCAATTTGCTTTTTTCATGTGATAGCTCCCTTCTCTTTTTTAGACATTGATATTAATAAAAGTATTGATATAATTGAACAATGCATAAGCAATGATTAATCCAAATATCCATATTTCTTGGGTGGAATTGATTTTTTTGTCTTTATATAGTTTTTCTACTACATAAAGTATTACTATAATCATAGATAGATATAGGAAAATAGCTGTCCTTGTATTAGAGGCAAAGATAGTTGGGGAAAATCCCATAATGAATCGACTACATAGCCCTGCAGTAAAAATAAAAAAGGGTAATAATTTTTGTTTCTGAAAGATTACTAGAATCATATATAATAAAGCACAAATGATTACGATTGATAAGCATAATGGAATAATGGATACTTTTCCTTTTAAAATTAAGCCTTGATTTTGATTAAAAATGGTAAATATTTCTTGAAATTTAGGAAACATTTCGATTAAAAATCCTTTTCCTATGGTTAATAGGCTTATGATTATTACTGTTGTAGAAGCAATGATTTTTGAACTTTTCTCTTTGGCATAATTCATTACTCCAATTCCTAGAAAGATGGTAAATAAAAGAAGGATGTATTGATTTTTTAATAAAACATTTACGGTTGGGACAATTCCTAAATATATTTTTTGGGCTAAGCTGTAATTTTTAAATTCAGGAAACCATGCCTTGGTTTCTTTTATTGTTCTTGATGCGTTTCCCGGGCAGGTAAAGATAAAAATCATACTGATTATGGATATTAGTAAACTCATTACATTATAAGAATTTAGTTTTTTTTCTTTGTAAATATGATAAATCAAATACAGTAAATTCATTCCAAAAATTATGGCACACATTTGTTCTTGGTTGGTGGCATAGATACATGCTAATAAAGATAACAGATAGGTAATTTTATTGGTTGTTTTCTGTTGTTCTTTATTGATTAATGGTAAAAATGATAGGATACCAAAACTTGCACACCATAAATAATTGCATGTTGTTGCTACCCAACCTGCTGTATTCATATCTAAATAGGGATAACATAAAAACAAAAGACAACCTAGATAAGTTACGGCTTTTATTTTTTTGGGATTGACTAATTTTAATGTAGTGATTGCTAATAAGGTATAAACTATACTATCGATTATTTTCCAAATATTTATATTTTGTTTTGCTATGATAATTAAAAAAAATTCAATTACTACTCTACTGGACCATGATTTATATCTAATTATTAATTCATGAAAATTAATACTTTTAAAATATCCATCATCTCCTATATTTTTCATAAAGATATGTATAAATGCGATTGTTATGAATAATAAAATAAAAGGTAAATATTTGTTTTTTCTGAGCTTTTTTATCCATAAATTCTGTTTTTTCGTCTCTTTCATTTTATCGCCCTCTCTTTGTTTTATTATATCTTATCCTTATTTAAAATGAAAGTCTATATTTTCTATGTATTTTGAAATTTGTTTTTCTCCTTTTTCTCTTTTTTTTCCAATGTTATTCATAGAAAAAAGCACTTGATTATATTCAGTGCTTTTTCTATTCGTATTTTTCTTCTCTTATTTTATTCATATAAAGCGATAATGTCTTGACCTTTTTCTTTTTCTCTATATTTTATTTTATGATTTTTGATTAGTTTTTTATCATTATAGACATGATTATAGAAAATATATACTTCTTTTCCTTCTTTTTTTAATTGGTTATAATCTTTTTTATGATCTAAAATGATTACTTCTTGTTGGTCTAATTTTGAAAGACTTCCACGATTATTCGATAATATTGCTATGCTGTAATTTTCTGAATAAATATAAATTGTATTTTGCTTTTTCTTTTGTAATGCTTTTTTTAATAATTTCTTTGTGGATACTCCATAATAATCTAATTCATATTTTTCTCTTATGTTTTTTTGATTTACTAAGACATTATAATAAGCAGTATTATTGATTCCACTACTTATACAAAAATATAGATTATAACTAAGAATTAGACATAGGATAATGATCAATGCTTTCTTTCTTTTTATTTGTCCATAAACATTATCTAGTCCATACATGGTTAAAATCATTAGTGGTCCATAAAGAAAATAACAATGTCTCCAACCATTATATAATTTTACTTTTCCCAATATTCCTATTAATAATGGTAATAAGAAGCAAAGAAATATCATCCACATGAAATAAGTTTGTTCTTTGATTTTCTTTTTTTCTTTGATGGTGTTTTTGATTAGATAAAACGTTCCTATGATGAATAAAATCATTGTTATTATTGGTAAGGTAATTATCATCATTTTTGGTAAGTAATACCATGGTAACATCATATTCTTTTCGTAATCATAAACTCTTCCTTCAAATAATACTTTCCCATTCCATCTTGAGTATTTTGTTCCTTCTGTTAGACACCATGTAAAATATGGAATTAAATCAAATTTTTTGTTTCCCCAAATCGCTGGAGTAATTAAAATATAAGGAATTAACATAGAGATAATCGCTAATAATCCTATGAAGAATTTTTGTTTACTCCACTCTTTTTTTCTGATTACTTCAATTAAATAAAATAATCCGATCATTCCAAAGATAAAAAAGCCTGTTATTTTTATATTTGTAGCAAATGCTGCACATATTCCTAGAAGAATAGCACTTTTTTTGTCTTTCTTTTGAATGAAGTTTATTCCAAAATAAATGATTGCTAATACAAAAGACATTAAAACGATATCTTTATTATTATACAGTCCATCTGCAAACATTCTAGGTGAGAAAAAAGCTAGTGCCGAGGAAAGAAATGATATCAGATGATTTTTGGTTATTTTTTGGGAAATTAAATAAATGAGTATAATTCCTGTGAAAAATAAAATATAGGTATAAAAATGCCATAAAAAACTTAGTAATTGCCCTGATACATTTTCTAGAGCTAGTAATGGGGCAAAAATCAAATAAGGGGCTACGCCATGATCTCTATCTAAATCTTGAGATATTCTTCCTACTCCTTTTTCTTTATAATATTCTACTAAATCATTATAAGGACTAATAAATTCTACATATTCTCTTATGTTCATTCTAAGTATTCTTTGTTCTATTTTTTCATCATTATAAACCCCTGTACTTTTTAAGTTTAATGCTCCTATCATAAACATGATAAAGAAAGCAAGGAAACAAAAATTTTTTCTGTTTGACAGTTTTTCTTTTCCTTTACTGATTTTCCTATTGATTTCTTTTCTTTTTACCATTTAATATCAATTCCTAAGTGATGAATCATAAAGCGATATACTTTTAAAAATGCTCTAAATAAATGACACTTATAGATTATTTTTACTATCCAAAGTTTACCATTTACATGATTTTTTAAGACATAAGATAGACGAATATATTTTGATTTTCTCCAAGTTTTAAAATTTTCATCTAAAAATTTTGTATTGTCTTTTATAGCTTGTTTTAAATTACAATTTTTATCATAAGATAGACGAAACATTAACGATATTCCTAGATGTAAAAATGCCATTGCATCTAGTAGTTCTAGTGTATTTTTTCTTTTTCTTTGCTTATAAATTTCTTTTACTTCTAACATAGCATTGTAAGTTGATTCAATTTGTTCTTTTTTTATGGTATTAATAATTGAATCTTTTCTAATCATATAATATACTAAACTTTCCTTAACAAAAGCTACTTTTTTCGCATTTAAGTATACCAGTAATAAGAACATCATATCATCTAATATCTTAGGAGGATTTGTTAAATCTTTTTGATTTTTTAGTAAATTTGCTTTATAAATTTTATTCCATGGTGCACCATTTAACTCTAAAAGGGCACCCATATTTTCTTTGACATCAATTATTTTCGTTTCTTCTTTACACATTTCTTTTGAAATGGTTTTTCCGGTATCTAGATCTATGCGATCAAAGCCACATACAGCAATATCTGCATTTTCTTTTTTTGCTTTATTATATAACTTTTCCGCGAAAGTTTTGTCTACATAGTCATCACTATCAACAAATCCTATAAATTCTCCTGTTGCTTTTTTGATTCCATCTTTTCTTCCTCTCCAGACTCCTTCATTTTTTTTATCAATAATCACGATTTTGTCTTTATATTTTTCTTGATAGTCTTTTAAAATTTGAAGACAGTTATCAGGAGATCCATCATTAATACAAATAATTTCTATTTCTTTTAATGTTTGATTCACTAGGGAATCTAGACATCTTGGTAAATATTTTTCTACTTTATAACAAGGGACTATAATACTTAATTTTTTTGTTGCCATCCTTTTACTCCTTTATTTGTTTTGATTTTTTATTTCTTTAAATAATTCTAATGCTTTTTTAATCACCATATCCATATTATAATATTTGTATTCAGCAAGTCTTCCACATAAATAGAAATTTTTTATGTCTTTTACTTTATCATAATATTTTTGATACTGTTTTTGATTTTGTTCATTAATAATTGCATAATAAGGAATATGCTCTTTATTTTGATAATCGTATGTTAGTGGATATTCTTTTAATATTGTCGTTGCTTTTTCGATGATTTGGTTGGAAAAGTATTTAAATTCAGTAATTCGTGTAAATTTTTCCTCATTTGGATAATTTACTACACTATTTGGTTGATAGTAGTTTTCCTTTTTGTCTTCAAAAACTAGATTTAAAGATCGATATGGTAATGGTCCAAATTCATAATCTAATAATTCATCAATTGGCCCACTGTAGATTACTATTCCTGAAAAAGGTTTTCCTTCTATTTCAATTTGTTTCTTTTTGGCATCTATTTTTATGATTTCTTTGGCATCCGTATTTAGTTTTAGCTCTATATTTGGATGATTTAACATATTTTCAAAAATTTCATTATAGCCATTTTTTGGCATAGCTTGATAGGTATCTTGAAAATATCTATCATCATATCCTAATATTACGGGG